>CAZARY010000052.1:0-11858 GCA_964487675.1 uncultured Clostridia bacterium
TGAGCTTAGCTCCTTATCCCATATCCGTTACCTCTTACCTCTTATCTCTTACCTTTTACTCCTTACTCCTTACTCTTTATTCTTTAATCCTTGCTCCTTACTCGCTGCCTTCTTTAACATTCAGTGCTTCTGCATAACTAAACTTTTTTCCGCAGTAGGCGCAAGTCCAGACGTCACTTAAGACGTCAGTGGAATAATTATTGCCACCGCAGTGAGGACAAGTTCTTTTTTCTGCCATAGTCATCTCCCACTTTCATTATATAGAATAAAAATAAAACCCCAAAAAAATAAAAATATCTGAATTTTCTATTCCTAAGTGTTCTTTTATAAAATTCTTAATGGTAATTTATACTTCGTTTTTTGTGCGGAATTTCCTGCAGAGAATTTTGTCTTTTTTTGTCATATTTTATCATATTGTGAAATATCGGGCTCTAAAATAGTCATGGTGGTCGCATGGTTCAGCGGCTGATAGATATTTGTCGTTTATCTAGAGGTCAATTAAGCGCTATTTGGTGTCGAAACAGCCAACAAAATGATATAATACTCTCATCAACCCAATGATTCTTAACCGTTTATTAATCATGAAGTTTTGTAAAATTGAGGTTTTTAATCAAAGCAGAAAGGCAGTCATCAGGAGTGATAACAATGAACATAAAAGAAATTTTAACCAGAGGATGGCAAAATAGCCTGGAAGTTATTCTCGCGCTGGGAAAAGTGATCATCCCGGTGATTTTTTTGGTTACTTTTTTGGATCATTCGGGTTTGTTGGCAGCCATTGCTGGTTTTGCAGAGCCTTTTATGGGTGTATTCGGCCTACCCGGAGAAGCGGCCATGGTCCTGGTGATCGGCAATCTTACCAACGTTTACGGCGCCATAGGCTCGATGCTTAAGATGGAGTTAACCGGCGATCAGGTGACTATTTTGGCTGTGATGGTGACCATTAGCCACAGTTTACCTAGCGAAACGGTCGTTGTGGCGAAAGCCGGGGCTAAAGGCCGCTGGGTGGCCTCAACTCGTCTGGCCGCAAGTTTTTTATTTGGTTATATAATTCATTTAGTGCTTTGATGATGGAAACATTATAAAACGATAAGGGGGTAGGGAGAAATGACCCTGGGAGAAATAAGCTGGCCGAGCATGCTGTTTGAAGCCGTCACTTCTAGCATTGAAACCATGCTTCTCATCTCCGTTATCGTGATTCCTATCCTGGTGGGGCTGGAATTGTTGCGCGATAGTGGCTGGCTCAAAAAAATAACTGGTTGGTTTAGCCCTTGGACGGGGAAGCTGTTTTTACCCGGTGAAGCTGCCTTTCCTATGGTGGTGAGTTTTACTGTGGGTCTGCAGTATGGCGCCGGGGTGATCATGCAGGTAGGGCGAGAAGGTGCTATGAACAAGGAAGAACTCACCATTACCTGCATCTTAATAGGGATTACGCATTCCTTGATTGAGGAAACGGTGATATTTGCTGGTATAGGTGCCAACGGTCCGATCATTTTAGTCACCAGGGTTCTAGCTGGCATTTTGTTTGCCTCTCTGTACGTACTTTTCTTAAAATATTTTGGAACATTGCCGCTTCGGGCGTCTAAGTGAACAAATATTTATGAGAAAAATTGCAGCAGTAAGCAGCAGTAAGCTCACAGCTTTTGCTGTAGGGCAACGTCAAGTGAGTCGCTTTTTCAGGCTTTTTCAAAGCCCCGCCTTCTTTTAACTATTTTCGATCAGACCCAAATAATCTTTATGGGGAACTTAAATCAGTTTTTGTTTATGTTTATATACATGTTTGATTCAGGAAATAAGCTGACCCCATTAAGGGGTATATTAAGGGGTAATGTTGGAATGACAGCACGTGAAGTGCTTTCTAGATTATTTGCTTATGTAAAACATAATTGGCCGCCTTTTGCAGCGGGAACACTGCTGCTGCTAGTTTCGGTCCTATTTGGCTTGGTGCCGCCCTGGTTGATTCAATTCGGCATTGATGAAGCGATTGCTCCGGGCCGTAAAGATTTGATCTTACCCCTTGCAGCGTTAATGGTGGGGATTAGCCTGGCTAAAGGAATCGTCGATTATTTTCAACGCTTTCTTGCAGAGCTGGGAGCCCAGCGGGTGATTTATCAGTTGAGAGCAGATTTATTTGAACATTTGAATCGACTTTCATTTTGCTTTTATGATGAAAGCAAAACCGGGGATCTAGTATCCAGGGTGACCTCCGATACCGAAACCTTAAAACGGTTTTTTTCTTTCGTTTCGATAAATATTATAGCCAATGTGGCGACCATTTTGGGTGTTTTGGTCGTGGTATTGAGCTGGGATGTCCGCCTGGGATTCCTTTATGTCGCGATACTGCCTTTAATGGCGCATGCCATGACGAGTTACTCGAGAAAAGTACGCCCCATGTTCAGTCGATCGCGCCAAAAATTCGCCCAGCTCACAGAAGCCGTGCAAGAATCTTTTTCCGGAATTGAAACGGTCAAATTATTTGGCGGGGAAGCCCATGAAAAGAAATATTTTGACAAAGGGAACACAGGCTATCGGGACCAGCGCCTACAGGCCGTGCAGGTATCGGCTTTTTGGATGCCTTATGTGCATTTCCTTTTGGGAGCCGCTACTTCACTAGTGGTTTTCATCGGGGGTTGGCTTACCATTCAAGGGGATATATCCATTGGGATATTAATGGGCTTTACCAGTTACCTGGCCATTTTGACCCGCCCGATTCGACAAACGGGCATGATGATAAACTTGACCAGCCAGGCCGTGGCTGGAGGCGAAAGGGCTTTTGAGCTGTTGGACCAGAAAACAGAGGTCCAAGACTTGCCTGGCGCTGTGGTGCTGCCACCGGTTAAAGGGGAAGTGGCGTACGAGAACGTTTCTTTTGCTTACGAAAAAGGCCAGGAGGTGCTAAAGAATGTAAGCTTTCATGTGTCCCCCGGAGAAACTGTAGCCATTGTAGGGCCAACAGGAGCTGGGAAGACCAGTTTACTTCACTTACTGCCGCGATTTTACAAACCCAGCGCAGGGCGAATTCAATTGGATGGTTACGACATTAAGCAGGTAAAGATAGCAAGTCTTCGCGCTCAAGTAGGTATTGCCATGCAGCAGGATATGCTCTTCACTGGGACCATCAGGGAGAACATCATGTTTGGTAATCGCAATGCCGGGGAAGAAGAGATGATCCAGTGCGCCAAACATGCTCATATTCATGATGCGATTATGAGTTTTCCCCAGAATTATGACACCCCGGTGGGGGAACGCGGCATCCGCCTATCCGGAGGGGAAAAACAGAGGGTGATGATTGCCCGCCTTTTATTGCGCGATCCGGCTGTGGTGTTAATGGATGAGGCCACGTCTAACCTGGATGAGGCGCTGGAAGATGAAGTACAGCTCGCTTTGGATCAATTATTTAAGCACCGGACGGTTTTTATAATCGCGCACAGGCTGTGGACCGTTACCAATGCCCACAAAATCTTAGTCATTAAAGACGGAGAGCTAATAGAAGAAGGGGGCCACCGTGAGTTGATGGCCCGAAAAGGTGTCTACTGCAATATGGTCCGGAGCACTTTAAAATAGCCCTTGCTGCTTTAGCAGTGGGAGCAGGTGATGTCAAACCTGTCGACCTGAAAAATCATTCAATCGACAAGGGAATTCAGTCTTTTTTCGCCTTTAGGGGAGAGCCCCAGATTCGGCAGGTCTTTTTCAAGTTGGTCTTTATCACCAAAATTTGCAATGTAGCCGTTTAATTTTGCCGCGGTAGGAGAATCGATGATCTCCTGAAATTCACTGTAATACTTTTGAACTTCATACAACAGCTTTGTTCGGTTTTGCAAATAATACTTTTGGTGGTAGTTTTCAGCCAGGTAGAATTTATCCAGGGGACGAATCTCCGTATAAAATTCGTTATTGGTTTGTGCTTCTAGCTCTTGTTTGGATTGCTCTGCCAACGCTTTCTGCTCCTCATTATGGTAGAAGATCATTGACATGTACTGGCGGGAAAACGGTCTGTTTTCAGGGCTGTGATTGCTCCAAAAGATAGTCAATAATTCTTCGTAGGAAATTTTTTCGGGATCAAAATCCACCTGAAACGTTTCTGTGTGGTTTCCCAGGTTATGATAGGTTGGGTTGTCCTTATCGCCGCCGGCATAACCCACACGGGTCCTAATAACGCCTTCTTCAAGCCCGAACCGGGCATCTGGGCCCCAGAATCAACCCATGGCGAAGGTGGCGGTTTGAAGATTTTCAGGGATCTGTTTATCTAATGGCGGCATTTCCAGGGCACTGTTCCTTTCAACTTCATTTCTAGACATATCAGATTCCTCCTTTTCATGATGCCCATAAGCTTCTTCAATCTGATGGCCGTTATTCTCATTCAGATTGGTAGGCTCGGTGGCTATATTGATACCACCACTGGAAAATAGGAAATTAAATACTGTATAATCAAAGAAAGCGATGATTGCTGCGGCAAATAAGAGAAAAAGAAGTAGTTTCCGATTAGCAATCATATAAAACTCCTCCCGGATACAGAATTTTACGCGTACATCTTTTGCTAATGGGGATCAAGATTATCGGTAACAATAACAATTATCTTTACATCTATTATAACATATTTAAGCGTTTAGAGGTGAATTATGAGAAGAATTTTTGCCACTTTAAACCAGGATGCCCAGGCCAGCGAGCATGTGATCGCTGACCTGAAAAACAATATCAATTTATTAACAGGCACCCTAAAGCCTTACAGGGGGAAAATTACTGCAGCCCTTATGGCAACGGTGGTTGTTGCTCTTAGCTCCTTGGCTGGGCCTTATTTAATGAAGCTTGCTATTGACGATTTTATTCTACCAGGCAATCTGCAGGGACTTGGGGTGGTAGCAGCGCTGATGTTGGTTTCTTACGCTCTATACTGGTGGTCTTCTTACTGGCAAACTTACCTGGCAGGCTGGGTCGGACAGGTTGTTATTGCCCGCATCCGAGCCGATCTATTTTCTAGGATGCAGCGCCTGCCTATGAAATTTTACGATGCCCGGCAAACCGGGGAATTAATGTCGCGGGTCACCCACGATGTGAACACATTGACGGATTTGATTTCAAATGGTTTTGTCAATTTAGTCAGCGATATCGCCACGGTTGGTGTAATCCTAATTTTAATGTTTTACCTCCACAGTGGTTTGACCCTGGTCATTTTTTTGCTCCTTCCCCTGGTGGTGTTGATATTTTTAGTTTTGGGGAATAAAATGCGCCGGGCTTATCAGCGGGTACGCCAGGAAATGGCCCGCCTTAACGCCGGATTGGAAGAAAATCTGTCCGGGATACGGACGGTAAAAGCGCTCAGCCAGGAAAAAAATACCCAGGCACGGTTTAACAAGCTCAGCGAAAGCAATGTTCAAGCGAATCTGCAGGCTGTGGGCGTGTTCTCTTTATTTTTCCCGGCCATGAATTTTACCCGGGTGCTGGGGGAAGCTGTGATTTTCGGATACGGGGGGCTTTTAGTTATTGAAGGCGAAATGACCCTGGGCATTTTGGCCGCATTTCTCGGATACCTGCGCCGATTTTTTCGGCCGGTACTGGATTTGAGCCAGGTCTATAACACCTACCAGCAGGCAGCCGCTGCTCTGGATCGAATTAATCATTACTTGGGCCTGCCGGTGGAAGAAGATGAGGGCCAGTATGACGATGATATGGCTTGGGAGAAGCAGGGTTTCGAAGTGGATGGCATGGAGGCGGCGGAGACAGTGGATGCGGCGGGAACAAGAGAAAAAGGGCAAAAGGACCGTGGCAAAAACCAGCTTAAAGTCGATAACCATTTAAAAGACACAAACCATCTTAAAGGCAAAAACTATCTTAAAGGCGACTATTCTCCTGAAGAAGTAAGTGAAGCGGAGGGTTATGGGCGTGCCACAAAGGGCTGGGGGAGAATCATTTTTGACAATGTTTATTTTGCTTATAGTGAGCATGAGCCTTACATCCTTCAGGGGGTCTATTTTACGGTTCCAGGAGGGGAATCGGTGTCCTTGGTGGGAGAATCTGGGGCAGGCAAAAGCACTGTGGTTAAACTGTTAACTCGCCTTTACGAGCCGAGCGCAGGGAAAATATTCCTGGATGGGATGGATATACAAAAGATTCCTTTAACTGTATTACGCAGAAGGATCGGTGTTTTTTCTCAGAACGTACACTTATTTAACCGCAGCATCGCTGACAATATTCGATATGGCCGCTTTGAAGCCAGCCAGGAACAAATTGAGTGGGCTGCCCGAAAAGCCCATATCCACGATTTTATTAGCCGCCTGCCAGATGGCTACGCCAGCAGGGTAGGACAGGAAGGCATTAAGTTATCCGGCGGTCAGAGGCAGTTAATTGCCCTGGCCCGGTTATTTTTAAAAAACCCCCGGGTGCTGGTGCTGGATGAGCCCACTTCTAATGTGGATGTCCACACTGAGGCCCAGGTGGTTAAAGCCATAAAATCTTTAATGGAAGGGCGCACTGTTTTGGTGATTTCCCACAGAGAATCCACGGTTAGTTTCACGGGCAATCGATTAATTTTGGCAAGTGGACGCATTAGAACGCTAAACAATTGATTTTGTAATCCTTGGAGATTTATGGAGAGAAAATTCATAAAGCAGGAAAAACCCTGGTATGGCTTTTGTGTTTAGTGCGCTCAAATTAAATGCTATTGCTTGATTGGGTCTTTATTCATGATTGACAGAAGATATAAATATAAAAAGATGTGCAAGTCAAAAGATATAAAATGTCAAAAGATATGAAATGTCAAAAGATATGAAATGTCAAAAGATATGAATTTCAAAGATATGATTAGATATAAATAACAATCAAAAGACAGGGACCTGTCCATTGAAGAGGTCCCTGTCTTCTTTTTTTGTCTATCTGATTTGAATTTAAACTCCATCTCGTGATCATACTATCATGTGAGCATCCTTTCATGATAGTATCCTCTCATCCAAAACCCATCTGGAATTATATTATATAGATAGGTTTAATTTGGATAGGGTTATAGGAAGAGCGGGGGAGGGTTTAGATTATTCGTAGGCTTCTCTCAGCGCTTCTTGGGCGTCTTCGCCTTCAGTTGTCTGCAGTCCTTCTACCCATTCAAGCACGAGATCTAAGTTTTCTCCGATCCATTCTTCAGCCACTGCTTCCGGGTCTCTTTCTTCGTAGCTGTATTCATAAATCCATTCGTTTTGAATTTCGCTGTCGATATCGAATTGCTCAAAGAATAGATAAAGGTTTTGGTCATCTTCTTCTAAACCAGCCCTGGCAACGGTGCCAACGCGCTCATCTTCGCCCCAAATACCTTCGGGATCGTCGATATACTTCATATCCAGAATCACATTCATCCAATGAGGCTCCCAACCGCTGAATACGATCCATTCGCCTTCTTCAATTCTCTGTTCGGCTTCCGTAATCATTGCGGCGGTGTTGCTTTCTACAATCTCCCACTCGCCCAGGTTGTACGTGTCATTTTCAAAGGCTTCGATCATAATTTGGTTGCCGTCGTTTCCTGGTTCTAAACCGTGGTATTGATAATTAAATTCTTCTGAGTACTCGTGCAGGTCCGATAAGCAGGTGATGCCTTCCTCTTCATACAGATAAGTGGGTACTGCAGGCCCGTAGTTCGTCTCCTCCAGCTGGGTACTGACGTGCACAACGCTTCCTTCCTCTAAAGCTTCTTCCAGTGGGGTGCCCCAGGTCTGGAACCAGCTTCCGGTAAATGCGTCCAGGTCGCCTTCTTTCAGTCCCTGCAAAATCAGTTCCAGCGAATACGTTTCGATATTCGTGTTGTACCCCATGGTTTCCAGAACTTCTTGAATCACATGGGTCTTTTGTGTAACGCCTGGCCATTCCACGATGGGAAGCTCAACATCCTCTTGAAATTCTCCTGCTTCTTCTTCAGCACATCCAGATGCTAAAACGCCCAGTCCCAAAACCAGTGCGAATACAAGCAAGGCTTTGTGACTGATCTTTCGTAACTTAAACATTGTTACTAATTCCCCCTTGTTTAAATTTTTCTTGGTGTATATTTGAATCACGGGGCAGCAAGCAGAATCCATAAGATTAATAGATGTGGCTGCATGATGCTGCTGCCCGTTGATTCCACCAGATTTTGTTCATGTTTCTTTTGTTCATGTTTCTTTTAAAGAAACGTTTACAGGCTGTTTCTATAAATTTCTTCATACCCCTTGATGTCAATGTCCCTAGGGTTGCCCACGGTTTGTGGGTCATAGTAGGCTGCTTTGGCCAACCTGGGGATCATGTCCTCTGTAATTCCAAGTTCTGAAAGGGTGGGGCAGTCTATATCATCGACCAAATCATAAACGGCTTCCACGCCTGCCATGGCTGCGTCGTTGAGAGACATGGAAAAGGTGTTCACCCCTAGCGCCTGAGCCACCCTGGCGTATTTATGGGGCTCCCCGATCCAGTTGTATTCCATGGACGGGGCCAATGTAGCTGCCACGGCCTGTCCGTGAGGGACGGAAATAATCCCACCCAAGGTTTGGGTCATTGCGTGAACGGCTCCGGCGCTGTCCCCGCCATACGAAATGCCAGCCAGCAGTGCGCTCATGGCCATGCCGTAACGGGCTTCGATATCCTGCCCATTGCCTACTGCCCGCCTTAGAAATTTCCCCGCATATTCAATAGCCAGCAAGGCTGCCGCATCAGTTTGTGGCTGCGAAAAGTGACAGGTGTAGCATTCAATCGCATGGCAAAGTGCATCCATACCGGTGGCGGCAGTGATATGGGGCGGCATGGTAACGTGCAGTTCAGGGTCCACCATGGCCACATAAGAGGCAATCAATGGGCCTCCAGTATTAAATTTAAATTCTCTACTTGGGTCTTTAATGACAGCCCAAAGGGTCACTTCACTGCCTGTTCCGGCTGTGGTTGGCACAGTGACCAGGGGAGGGATTCTATTTGTGAGCGGTTTTTTGCCTTCCGCAGCTTCATAATCGACTACCGGCCCCTCGTGAGCGATTTCTATGCCAATTGCTTTGGCGGTATCCATGGAGCTTCCGCCGCCTACAGCAATTAACCCATCGCAATTGTTTTCATTATACATCTTTGTTCCATTAGCCACAACCTCTAAATCTGGATCAGATGCCACGCCATCGTAAATCTGGTACGAGATGTTTGCATTTGCTAAGGCATTCTCAACTGGCTTTGTTAATCCTGCGTTGATCACCCCTGAATCCGCAACCACCAACGGCTTGGAAACATTTAAGTCATTTACTTCTTTCCCGATTTCCTTGATGATCCCGATCCCATGTCTCATCTTAGTGGGAAGCTGAAAAACGTTGTCTTGCATTTGCTCAAATCTCATCATAATCATGACCTCCTTGATGCTTGTTTTAAAACGATAGATATACCTTTAATACAATAAAATCATACTCTAAAACCGCACGTTAAAATGAACATGCATTAGCTATCCTTGGTGTTTGATGCTGTAAATAAGGGGAGGAGCCCCAGTGCTTCAAGTTTTTCTTCCTTCGGTCTGCCATATTGATCCCAACCGCGATGGGCGTAATATTCTGCCAGCATGATTTTTTCGTCTTCTTTGGTAAACTTATGGCCAGCAGCGGGGCCATCTGGAAGCGGCTCATAAAAGCGACGCGGCAATTTTTCATCTTTGTAGCTTATGCCCTGATTTAAGTTGATTAAACGGTTCAAATTCCATATTCTTTCGCCCAGGGTATATAGCCGGTCTTTGTCCATAGTTTCCCCTGTACAGGCTGTGAACAGTTCCATGTAAGTTTTTTCCGAAATGCCAAAAGTCCCAAAATCACATTTGACAAAGCTGTCCAGCGCAGCCAAGTAGTTTTGATCGTTCACCACTATCTCTGCTTTTCCATGAACGGCTAACCGATCAAAAACTTTTCCATTAAAAGGTTCATTGCCCACTTCGTAATCAACGGGAAGCGCTCTCTGGTGACATGCCCCTCTATCGGCCGTCATGTAAGCCAAGCCAACACCAGGAACACCTCGCGGGCCAAAGGCGGGAATATCCAAACCTTTCACATGCGAAGCGATGGCTTCGGCGTCTTCACCCAAACTGCGGGCGGCTTCTTTTGTCCCCTGGGCCAGCAGCTGACCCAGTTTCCCTTCTCTGTGGGCAATCATTGTGAGGACCTCGGCAATGTTTTCCTTGCTGCCAAAAGAAAGGGAAATTCCGTCATACGCTTCAGGCGTTAAAATGCCTCTTTCAAAGCATTCCATGGCAAATCCGATTATGCTGCCGGCAGACATCCCATCCATTCCCAGGGTGTCGCACAGATACAACAAATAAGCCACTTCATTGATGTCGGACAATCCCAGGTTCGCCCCCATTAAAGCAGCGGTTTCGTATTCCACGATATCGGAAACGGTGCCCTGGCGTTTGCCTTCTCGAATCACCCCTACTTTACTGCATCGAATGGGGCAGGAGGCGCAGCCCACATCTCTCAACCAGATTTTTTCCTGCTGAGCCCCGTGGGCTAATCCCTGGGGGTTAAATGTGCCTTTTTGATAATTATGAACGGGTAGCAACCCTTCGCTGTGAGAAAACCACAAGGTGGCAGCGGTGCCCGAGCTGGTGAGCTCTTCTACGCTGTCGGAAGCTTTGAGCTCATTTTTTGCCGTTTCTACGGCTCGGTCGAACCTTTCCTGGTCTGCCACGCCCACCAGCTGAGTCCCTTTTAAGGCCATGGCTTTTAGATATTTGCTCCCCATAACGGCGCCGATTCCAGCGCGGCCTGCGTGCCTGTTGTATTCACAGGAAACCAGCGAAAAGGGGACCTTGTTTTCTCCTGCCTGGCCTATGGTGGCTAGCTTTAGCGAATCGTCTTCCTGATCTTTTTTAATTTCATGATTTGCGGCCAGGCTATCCAGTCCCCAGTATTGATCGGCGGACAAAAAGCTCACTTCTTCATCTTCAATGAAGATAATGGTGGGCTTGTCGGCTTTACCTTGGATGACGACGGCGTCAAAGCCGGCATATTTAATTTCCTGGGCCAGGTGACCGCCGTAATAAGAATCCACATACCCACCGGTCAACGGCGAAAGGGACACGCAGACGCCGCGCATGGCCGGCGCATCCGTCCCTGTCAAGGGGCCGGCGGCAAAGATGACCGGTGTGTCCTCGCCTAAAGGGTCCACAGGCGTCTTTCCTTGAATTTCTTGTTGAAGCAGCCATGTGGCCAATCCTTTGCCCCCAACAAATTGGCTGTAAACGTCGGGGGAGATTTCCGAAACGCGGTGGTTTAGAGCAGAAAGGTTGATGTACAAAACTTTACCGGTATTCCCTTTACTCATTCCCATCGTGATCAACTCCTTCCAAAGCAACAGCGTAATTTTCACCGTCAGACAGATTATCAGAAGAATCCCCACGGCTTGGATACTCATAGAGCTTTAAAGCGCCCGTGGGGCAATTTTTCACACATATCGGGTCGCCCTGGCATAAATCGCACTTACCCGCTTTTCTATCTTGCATGACAATCACATCTTTAGGACAATAAGCTTTGCATCGACCGCAGCCGATACAAGTTTCTCTGTCTATGATGGGGATGCCGTTGTGTTTCTGGATAGCAGAAACGGGGCACACGTGCATACAAAATGCGTTTTCGCACTGGTTGCAAACGACGGGTTCTGTAACCAAACCTTCCATGCGGTTCTCTAACCTTAGCCGGGCAAATCGGGGATTGTACCCGCCGGTTTTTGCCTGGGAACATTTTAAGGTGCAGATGGCACAACCGGTGCAGAGGTCAAAGTCGGCATGCAGCTTTTTTATTACCATGGAGCAATCATCCTTTCTATCATATTTTTGCATATGTTTATAAACCATTCATTGTAAAGCTAATTGTAAAGGAAAGCTAATTGTAAAGCTC
>CAZARY010000053.1:0-11518 GCA_964487675.1 uncultured Clostridia bacterium
CGATAAAAAGAATTTTAGTGCGAAGCTGCTCTGTTCTATAATTAAGCCAAGCCATACGATGCAAAGAGAGGTGTTAAAGACGTGGAGGAAGAAGAAAAAATATGTCGCCTAACCTCATACAGCAGCAAAGCTGGTTGAGCAGCTAAAATAAGTCCGGCGGACTTAGAAAACATGTTGTCTCAATTTTCCCTTTTAGATATTGATCCCAATCTGCTGGTAGGGATCGAAACGGCCGATGACGCCGGTGTGTATAAATTAAATGACGAAATTGCCCTGGTGCAAACTGTGGATTTCTTTACGCCCATTGTGGATGACCCCTATGTGTTTGGCCAGGTGGCAGCGGCTAATGCTTTGAGCGATATTTACGCAATGGGAGCGGACCCCTTGACATGTATGAACATGGTGGGCTTTCCGGTTGGGAAAATTAACCCCGGTGTTTTAAATGACATGCTCAGAGGCGGTTTTGATAAAATACGAGAATCAGGAGCTTCCCTGGTTGGAGGCCATTCTTTAGATGATCAGGAGCCCAAGTACGGATTAGCTGCCACGGGCATTTTACATCCAGACCATATATGGACAAATGCTGGGGCCAGGCCGGGACAGAAGCTGATTTTGACGAAACCACTAGGCACCGGGATTATTTCCACGGCGGTAAAAGCTGAAAAGGCAAGCCCAGAACATGAAAGTCACGTGATAGAAGCAATGACCATGCTCAACAAATCGGCCAAACAAGCGTTGGAAAGTATTTCTGTTTCAGCCTGCACGGATGTGACAGGTTTTGGCCTGCTGGGGCACGCTTTGGAAATGGCCAAGGCCAGCGGCGTTAATTTGGAGATATGGAAGGATCAAGTTCCTATACTACCAGGTACAAGGGAATATGCTGAAGCGGGATTGGTGCCCGGCGGTTCCCGTAAGAATCTTTCTTTTGTGACAGAAAGCTGCGAGTTTGGTCAAGGGGTAGATGAAACTGATAAATTGATACTGGCAGATGCTATCACTTCTGGCGGGTTGCTTGTTTGCGTGCCAGAAGACGAAGTGGAAACAGCCAAAAAAATGCTGCAAAATTCGGGTTGTATGGCCTGGCAGCAGATCGGCCAGGTAAAAATAAAAACCGGTGAAAAGTCATACATTTCAATTAGTTAATATTGGAGGAATCATATAAACAAAGAGTGTGGTTTAAATTGTTAGCCTCGTTGAAAGATTTAAGCGCACCGAGCGTGTTTTTTTACTTGATTCCGCAATCAAAACAGCAGAAGAGGTGTTTTAGTTGATTGAACTGCAGATCCCTGGACGAGGGCGCATAACCATAGAAAATGTCATTTTTGATTATAATGGGACCCTGGCGGTTGATGGGGTTTTATCTCCAGTGGTAAAAGCACGACTGAATAGATTGGCGGAGCGGTTGAATGTTTATATATTGACCGCCGATACTTATGGTACGGCGGCAAAAGCGTGCGAAGAACTAGAAGTTGTTTTAAAAACTTTCCCAAAAGAAAAAGCGGGACGGGAAAAGCAAAAAATTGTGCGGGAACTTGGTGGTGATAAGTCTATTGTAGTTGGAAATGGCAACAACGATATGGAAATGTTTGAAGAGAGCATTTTGACTTTTGCGGTTCTAATGGAAGAAGGCTGTTATGGCAAATTGATTTATTGCGCAGACATGGTTTTTCAACACATCAAAGAGGTTTTTGATGCCCTAGAGTCTCCCCGGAGAATTAAAGCAACATTAAGAAACTGAACATTTATGACTTATCTTATATAGATATAAATCTGATTTAGCTTGACCACCATGAACATAAATTGAGAGGAAAATGGTCTATAGTGACGTTTCTCCACTGCTAAAGCAGTGGGTTTTCAACTGCAGATTCTCGTAGATAAAAAAAGGGTTTTCTATATTAAAACAGGCGCCTTCTTTTTTTACCAAAACTTCGAAATTCAGGGAGCAGCATTACAAGGACAGTATAGACTTCTAGCCGCCCCAGCATCATCAAAAAAGATAACAGTAACTTGATGGGGGCATTGAAAAATGCGTAGGTTTCTACAGGACCAACCTGTCCTAATCCAGGGCCAACATTACCAAGTGTGGCAGCAGTAGCGGAAAAAGAAGTATCCATACTGATGTTCATGCTGATTGAAATGATTAATGTGGATAACAAGAAAATTAACACATAAAGGATAATATAACCAAGAATACTAAATATCACCGGTTCTTCAACTGCCTTTTTATTTATTCTAACCGGTATGACTGCATTGGGATGGATTAGTTTGTATAATTCTCTGAAACTGTGTTTAATCATGGCTAGAATCCGAACTTGTTTAATGGACCCCCCGGTGGAGCCCCCGCATCCGCCGAGAAACATTAAGAAAAAGAGCAATTGCCTTGTAAATGGGGGCCAAAGCTCATAATCTTCGGTCACATACCCGGTGGTTGTCGCTATCGAGACGACCTGGAATATGCCTTTTCGAAATGAAGAAAAAATTGTGTCGCCATGACCGTTCATGAACAAGTAAACCGTGACCGCAATGGTAAATAATGCTAGCCCACCTAAATAAAACCTAAACTCTTCATTATGTAATAGGTTACGCGGCTGACCCCTGACAACATTATAATAAAGGGCAAAATTTACACCGGCTAGCATCATAAATACCACAATGATGCCTTCAACCAGGGCGCTGTCAAAGCCAGCAATACTATCGTTAAAAGGCGAAAACCCTCCTGTAGGCATGGTGGTAAAAGCATGGCTTACGGCATTATAAAATTCTACACCGGCAAGCATCATAAGTATAATTTGTGCTGCGGTGAGGGAAACATAAATGAGCCATAAGATTTTTGCGGTTTTAGCCACCCGTGGGACCACTTTTTCAGTGACTGGGCCTGGTACTTCAGCTTTTAAAAGCTGCATTCCTTTAATGCCCAAACGGGGCAGCAATGCTACGAATAAAACGACAATGCCCATGCCGCCCAGCCACTGGGTTTGGCTGCGCCAAAGAAGAATATCCCGGGGGAGGGCTTCAATATCTTCAATGACTGTGGCGCCCGTGGTGGTGAAACCAGACATGGTTTCAAAAAAAGCGTCGACAAAATTGTCAAAAACACCCATCAATAAGAAAGGCACTGCCCCCACGGCAGCTGCCAGTATCCACGCAAAGGTTACGATGGCAAATCCGTCTTTTAAAGCGATATCCATTTCATCAGCAGGGACGAAATTTTTCACTAAGTAACCCACGGTCACAGTAACTAGAATGGTTAAAGCGAAATAGGGATAACCGGGGCCGCCTTCATATAAAGACCATAATAAGGGGATCAGCATGGTCAGCGCAAAATAAAAAAGAAAATACCCTAGCATTTTGATGATAACGCGAAAGTTCATACGTTTCCCCCCATTATAGCTTAAGAATGCTTGGCGTTTGTTTTCAAGGGTCATATGCCGACTTTAAAACCTTTGACACGTTTAAAATTTCTTAAATTGGAGCATGTTTCATTTTATTACTTACTGGCAAAGAATTTGTCCACCTGGTTGGCAACGCCATGTGTGGCAAATAGAATAACCCTGTCATTCGCTTTTACCATGTCGTTGCCTCCGGCAATAATAATTTTATCCCCTCTTACAATTGCTCCCACCAGTAACCCCTTGGGTAATTTTGCCTTGGATAATTTTTTATTCACAATGGGGGCTTTGGGATCCACCTCTAATTCCAAAATTTCTGCTTTTTCATTCCCCAGTATTTTCATAGAGATGACTTTTTCCTTACGGATTAATTTTAATATTTTTGCCGCTGTAATCGTGCGGGGGCTGATAGCAGTATCTACCTGCAGGGTGTCCAGCACGGATTCATAATCTGCTTTGATCACCTCGACAATTGTGCGAGTGGCACCGAGTTTTCTGCTCATCACAGAAGAGAGTAAATTGGTTTTGTCATCTCCAGTACAAGCCACAACTACATCCACTTCTTTTAAATCTTCTTCCTTCAAGAATTTTAAATTGGTCCCGTCGCCTTGCAAAATTAATGTTTTAGAGAGCCCTTCTGTTAATTCTTCACATCGCTCTTGACACTTTTCTACTAATTTTACCTGCATGCCGTTTGGATACTTCTCAAGAATCCTGGCCAAATTTGAGCCGATTCTTCCTCCGCCTATAATAAGGATATTATCCGCTCTTTTGTCAGGGTGCCGTGTGTAGCCGCCAAGGTTAGAAAGTAGCCCTTTAGGACCTATTAAATATATGTCGTCGCCGGGTAGTATTTTATCCATACCTCCTGGGACGATAGCGTCTTTATTTGGGCGGAGTATCGCTACGATGTTGCTCTGATAGGGTAGTTCTATATCTTTCACTAACTGGTTTGCCACGGGAGAATTTTCTTCTACGGTGAGACCGACCATTTGGACCTGCTCTTGAGCAAAATATTCTATCCCTTTTACATTGGGTGTGCGTATGATTTTTGCGATCTCCATAGCCGTAACCAGTTCAGGGTTAATAATAATGTCTATGCCAAGTTGTTCTTGGGAGAAGGGCTGGGTGTTTTCCTCTTCTGTGTATTCTGGGCTTCGAAGCCGGGCCACTGTTTTATTTACCCCATAATTCTTTGCAAGCAGGCAAGCGATAATATTGACCTCATCTGTTTCAGTAACGGCAATTAATATATCGGCTTTTTTAACCCCGGCCTGTTCCAAAACTTTAAAGCTGGCGCCATTTCCCTCTATTAACATGATATCTAAATTTCTAGAAATTTTTTCAAGTTTTTCCTTTTGCCTTTCAATTAAAATAACATCTTGATTTTTTTCAGAAAACTTGTTGGCGAGCTCTACGCCGACTGTTCCGCCACCCACGATAATTATTCTCATAACTATTCACCTCAATTCAAGATATCTAAGCGTGTGCTAGTTGCTGGCGTATTAAATCACAAGATTAAATCACAAGACAAAAAATAAGTGCCCTTTTGAAAGTGAACATAAGAGCCTTTATTCTTGCAAAAGACAAAGGATTAGAACAACCACAAAACTAGAACAATCATAAGACCAGAATCAGTAATTTGACATATCTTAGTTTTCCAATTAATATAAATATATCAAAAATGCTGATCTCATCAATAATTTTACTAAGATTTTACCAAGATTTTAAACAACATTTGATGTAGAACTTCGTATCAAGATTCTCTGCAAAATTTCATGTAATATGACTATTGATATATACAATCAAAGTTTACCGCTAGCTTATCATGTGTTTGACTTAAAAACAAGATAGAAACAAGAATAATTTTGAAGAACGATTTGGGAGAGAAATTCGGAAGAAAAATTCTGGGTATTTATAAAGAGACATTAAGAAAAACTGGTGAAATTAATAGTTGAAACGTCGTCACGCATTCTTGTGGCTTTAGTCATGAGAGGTTCACTGGCAGCGTGATCACATAATATTTTAATTGGTCCAACGGGAAGCCACATCCTCTCGCTTTCAAGATGTTAAGGCGATCAAGAATTAGGTAACACAGAAGAGCTAAATGTTCAAATGAACAAAAATCATAAACTTTTGGAGGTGTTTTATTGTGTTTGAAAACATTAACGCTTTGATAGAGAAATATGAGTTTGATGATTATAAATGGATCAAATCGGAAACGATCGAAGTAAAGCAGTGGGTTCGGTTCAAGTGTATGCTGACGTGTGATACTTACGGAACCAATGCCATATGTCCACCGAATATGCCGAGTATAGATGAATGTAAGCGTTTTTTTTCTGAATACGAGGACGTGGTGCTCATACGAATGGAAAAACCGGCAGCATCTGGAGAAAGAGATCCAGAACTATTTAAACAAATAGATGAAAATCTTCTCCAGCTGGAAAAAGAGATTTTTTATGCCGGGTATTATAAGGTCATTGCACTGCCGGCCACAATATGCTATCTGTGTCAATCTTGCCCGGAAGAAAGAAGTGCCTGTTACGAAAAATCCAGTTCGAGACCTACCCCGGAGGCCCTTGGTGTGGACCTGTTTGAAACGGCCTGGAGAGCAAATTATCCGGTAGAAGTGCTCAAAGATTACAGCGGGATCCAAAACCGGTACGCTCTCATAATGATAAACTAGCTATTTGTAGGCACTAGTTAGAAAAAATTGCCACCAAAGAGGTGTCTTTTTGAGAAGTAAGAAAAGCAAACGCCAACGAGCCCAAGAATTATTTGATCTTCACAAGCACCTGTTGGCTTGTCCCCGGTGCCAGTTATCCTTTGACCAGGCGGACAGCCGTTTGCTCTGTAAGAATGGTCACAGTTTTGACATGGCAAAAAAGGGATATCTTAACCTGTTAGCAGGCCATCCTAAAGAAACGTATACCCGGGAGATGTTTTTAGCCAGGCGGCATATTATTTTTGAAGGTTATTTTGACCCCCTTTTAACGGAGATAAAGTATGTAATTGCAAACTCAAAAATCACGTCAATAGAAAAAAATATTAGCTGTGCTCAAGAGGGCCCAATTTTTAAACCGCACGGCTATATATTAGATGCTGGCTGTGGTGAAGGGACTTTGCTGGAAAAAATATTAGAGGATCAATTGATGTCAAACTTTATGCCCGCTGGTATAGATATTGCCAAAGAAGCAATATATTTGGCGGCTCGCGATTATCCAGGCAGGCTATGGATGGTTGGGGATGTGGCGAATCCACCCCTTGCCCCTGGTCAATTTTCCATTCTACTGAACATTTTGACCCCGGCGAACTATAAAGCGTTTAAACGCATATTGGAGTGTGGTGGTATGTTGGTCAAAGTCTTTCCGGGGGATTTCCACCTGCGGGAATTAAAAACTTTTTTAGTTCAAAAAAGCACAGGGAGTGAAAAGAACCAGGGTGGTGCTAAAGCTGAAAATAATAGCAAGGCTGAAGGAGTAGAAAAAATATTCGCAGACCGCTTTAAACAATTTATGAAAAAGCGAATAACATATCAATATCAATGTTCCGGATTAGCACTAAAAAAACTGTTGAAAATGTCGCCTATCACTTGGTCGATTCAACCCCCAGGTGAAGAGAGCCGGTTAGACCTCGTTATTCAAGAGGTCGAAGCGTTAGATAAAAAAACGATAACTTTTGATTTTCAATTGTTATGCGGGAGAAAATAATAGATATAGTAAAATTGGTGTTTTGGTGCGAAAAGGGATGCAAATAGATACAGGCATAAAAAATAGAAGAGAGAATGACCGCTCACTGCAAATCTGAGCGGTCATTTTCATGGCTCGCACTAGCCAGAAGTTGTTGGCGGGGTGGTTTTCATTTGACGTGTTCTTGCAGCTAGATCAGCATACTTTCTGATACGGGTTCTCGTAAAGCTTTGTAAGATTGTCTAAGCTGCTTTTTTATTCTTCATCTTCGACTGTATCTTCATCTTCTAGTGCTTTTATCCTGTTTTTAATATCCATTCGCATTTTTTCCAGATGATCTGCCTGTTGTTCCAATAATTTCCTTTCCTGATTTTGCATATTTTTTGGGCTGGCTTCTTCATAGCCGGGGACCGCAGGTTGATAATAAGGTGGTGCAAAAGGCTTTGACTGTGTCCAACCGGGGTCGTAACTAAATCTCATCCAACCCGGAAGCCCGGTTGCATAATACATATGTCTATAGCCATGCCCACCTTTTCTACCGAAGGATCTCCCGCCCCCTGGGCCTGGATGCATATAACCAGGAACCGGGAAGCCAGCACAAAATCCAGCGTTTCTGCCTGTCATTGGGCCTTGACTCATTGGGCCTGTTCCGTCACCTCTGGGCATTTGGACTCCTCCTTTTTCAAAATTATTATCATATGCTAATTAAATCATAGCAGAATAATAAACATATGTCAATAACAATACAATGATTATTATGTTATACATATACAAAAACTGCTTAAATTGTTTTATTTAAAGTTTTTTTGGACTCTTCGGGACTCTTTAGACTTCTAAAATTAACTCAAAGAATTTGTTTGCAAATAAGGCAGCTTTTCAGTCTTGAGTGTGAACGCTAAACGAACAAAGGAAGCCTTTGATTATGTTGCGCAACAAGGTATTATTGTGTTTGATTAACTGTAGGGAATAATAATGTTAAAATAAATAAAGAAGCTGTGTGAAAAAGGACGAAACAAGGAAATTTTGGGTTCTAATGGAGGTAGCATTATGAAGACGCAGCGGGGGGGTCTACCAGCGCACATAATTATTTCGATTTTGGTGGCAGGCGCTTTTGGCGTGATGGGTGGCGGCCTGGTAGCGCCAGCCATTCCCACGATAGGCAGAGCTTTTGATGTACCTGAAGGATTGCAAGGGCTGGTACTAAGTGTCTATACATTGTCGGCTGCTATCAGCCTTCCTTTTATCGGTTACCTTTTAGATATAGTGGGGCGCCGCCGGGTTCTTATAATATGTTTGTTAATCGATGGACTCACAGGCGTATTTATCGCTTTAGCGCCTTCTTTTGGCATAATATTAATCATGCGGTTTATCCAGGGCATAGGGATAGCAGGTTTGATTCCTTCTGCGATGACAATTATCGGAGACCTTTTTAGCGGTGAGCAAAGATTAAAAGTGATGGGATATCTGACAGGGGTCATTTCTCTGGGGGCAGCCATAATCCCTACAGTTGGCGGTGCCCTGGCTTCAATAGATTGGCGGCTGGTGTTTTTGGTGTATGGATTTTGCTTGTTACTGGCCTTATTTTTTTTCTTGGCCTTACCGGAGACAGCGCCTGTGCATAACCCTTCGAAAACTTCCACGACGGTTCCTAAAAATAAAGCCTGGGATTATGTCGTATCACTGTTTGCGGTCTTAAAAGACCGAGCTATTCGAAATATTATGCTTCAATCTCTGGTACATTATTTCTTTTTATATGCTATAGTAACTTTTATTCCTATTTTTTTGGTTTCCATACATGCTTTTTCTGAAATATACGGGGGCATTGCGTTGTCCATTCAAGGGGTCGCTTCTGCTTGTATGGCATCAAGAGCCAAATTGGTGGCAAAATACCTGGCGTGGTGGCGCCGTGTTTCCCTAGGATTTGGTCTAAAAAGTATTGCTTTTTTGCTATTGCCTTTATGGCCGCAAGGTAGTTATTTAATAAGTGTAAGCATTGTACTGTATGGTGTGGGTTTTGGCATTGTCTCTCCTACGATCTATAACCGGGCAACTGAATTGCCACCTGAGGACTTAATAGGTTCGGTGGTGGCCATTTTTAATACGATGAAATATGTTGGCATGACATTATCCCCTTTTATACTGGGACTGGTGATTAATTTTACCGGACTGGTATCTGTATTTTATGTAGTTGCTGCCCTATGCGTAGTCTGGAGTATGTTTTCACTAACTCAATCTGAAGCATGATACTGCTGTGATCAATTTATCCCTCCACGAAATTTAATATAGAGCAGTTCCGCCCAGACACCTCCCAGCAACAGAACTGCCAAACTGCCAAATGTAAGAAAAAAGCCCAGGGGTAAAAACCAGACTCCCAAAGCGGTTCCCTTGTTTGAATCTTTTAGTAAAATGGACAAGATTGAGATCATAGCCAGCAAAACAATTAAGATCACAGGTGAGAGCATAAGTACAGCGCCGCAGGTGGCGGCAAGCCCTTTCCCGCCTCGAAAACGTGAAAAAATTGACCAGTTATGCCCAGCGGTCACCGTAATGCCGCAAGCAATGCCCAAAGGGAGACTGTGATGGATTGTGAGTGCTGGAAGAACTGCCAGTATACCTTTCGAAACGTCTGTAAATAACGTAAAAAAACCTGGCATCAAACCAGCACTTCTCAATGTATTTAGGGTGCCTGGATTTTTGCTCCCAACAGCGGTGATATCTTTGCCTGTAAAAAGCTTCGTCCAGATCTGGGCTGATGGAAAAGTGCCCAAGAGATAAGCTGTTAAGATCCATACAAAAGCTATAAACGACATACTAGGCCTCTCTCCTTTAAAAATAGTTTTGTTTTATTTTTCTTCTTTGGTTAACTCAGCAATATTAAGAGATCATTCTAATAAAGTTTTGAACATCAAAATCACCAAATTGCAATATTTAGCTGAACTCTGTTGATTAAGTTTGCTGTATTGAGTTTACAATAAATTATAGCATTAAACAAAAAGACAAAGAAAAAAGACAATGAAAAAACCTGCTCCAATTTTGTTTTCTTCGGCCATGATTTATTGAAGGATTTTACTGCAAAAGATAGAAATAAAAGATAGAAATAAAAAGTACCAGTTGTTTTACTTGCGTACCTCAACAGAGATGTTCACCAACTTGATTGCATTATTAAAGAAAGGGGTTCAAAAATGAAGCAGCTAATGTTAGGCAACACAGGAACAAAAGTGACCGAATTTTGCTTGGGGACCCTTCCTATGGGGCCGATTCAATTGGATTTGCCTGAAGCGGAATGCATTCACATTATAAAGACGGCATTGGATTACGGGGTGAACTTCATCGATACTGCAGAAGCATACAAAACGGAACCTTATATAGGCAAAGCGCTTAATGATAGAAATGACAGGGATAATCTAGTGATAGCCACCAAGGCCAATGCAGAAACGTATCAAAACATGGAAAAATCGGTGTACAATTCTCTTAAAGAGCTAAATACGGATTATATAGACATTTATCACATTCACGCTGCCCGGGGCGCCGTTGAGGTGTTTCAAGAGAGAAAAGGCGCATTAAAATGCCTGGAGGACATGAAGAAGAAGGGGAAAATAAGGCATATAGGAATTTCCACGCATAGTGTTCAAGTTGTGGCAAAAGCGGCAGAGATACCAGAAGTTGAAATTGTTTACCCGATTATCAATCCTAAAGGGATAGGCATTCACGATGGCAGTATCCATGAGATGTTAGATTCGGTGAAGAAATGCTGCCTGGCGGGAAAAGGGATGTATGCAATGAAAGTGTTAGGTGGAGGTAATTTTATAGAAGATATTCCCGGTCATTTTGATTGGGCACTTTCCGTGCAAGGGATTCATGCAATTTCTGTGGGCGTCACTTCTGTTGAAGAGGTGAAATATAATTTAAGCCTGTTTGGTATTGAATCCTTACAAGGGGTGGAGATACCTGATACGACCCAAAAGAAGCAATTGTTTATATTTTCTCGCCACTGTATCGCATGTGGCGATTGCGTAAATACTTGTCCAAATGGGGCGCTTTCCATAGAAGAGGGGGAAGACGGCAAAGAATCAGCCGTGGTGAATCATGATTATTGTATTTTATGTGGTTACTGCAGTCCGGTGTGCCCCAAATTTGCTATCCGGATGGTCTAAAAGTGAATCTCTCATGACTAAAGTCAGGAGAATGTGTAACGACTTTATCAATAAAATTCAAAAAATTCGAAAAACCTTATCGATTTTTGTCTAAATATTCCAGTGTAAAAACAAATTATTTGGCTATTAAGTTAAATTAGGGAGGCAAATTTAATGTGTGTTGCAATGCTTGAGCGAATATTTCTTTGCTCAAGGTCATACCAGCGGACCGATTTTGGAAAAGCTGCGTTCACTGTCTGACCGAACGCAGTGAGGGCGTTTTAACGCAGCCCAAAATCGGGAGCAT
>CAZARY010000054.1:0-11380 GCA_964487675.1 uncultured Clostridia bacterium
TAAAAGATTTAGTCAATCCCAACACCAGTAAGATTCATACGACTTTTAACCAAACCATAACTGCTACTGGGCGTTTAAGCAGCACGGACCCGAACCTTCAAAATATACCGATAAAGTTAGAAGAGGGGAGAAAAATCAGAAAGGCGTTTCGAGTGGAAAAAGAACATAACACTTTTTTGGCTGCTGATTATTCCCAGATAGATCTGCGGATTTTAGCCCATATTTCCCAGGATAAAAACTTGTGTGAGGCCTTTTTGAACTATGAAGACATACACACGCAAACCGCGGCCCAGGTGTTCGAAGTTTCACCGGAAGAAGTCACCTCAGAGATGCGCTCTCATGCAAAAGCCGTGAATTTTGGCATTGTTTATGGCATTAGCGACTATGGCTTATCTGTACAACTGGGGATCAGCAGAAAACAGGCCAAAACCTATATAGACAATTATTTTGCCAGGTTTGAAGGCGTGAAAAGATACATGGAAAATGTTGTCTACAATGCTAAAATTAATGGATATGTCACCACCATGTATAACAGGAGAAGAGAACTCCCTGATATAACCCATGATAACTACAATATTCGTTCGGCGGCGGAGAGAACCGCTATTAATACACCCATTCAGGGAACTGCTGCGGATATTATTAAAGACGCCATGGTCAAAGTAGAAAAAAAATTGGAAAAAGACGGCTGCCTTTCAAAGGCAAAACTTCTTCTCCAGGTTCATGATGAGCTCATATTTGAAGTTGATAAGAATATATTGGAACAGGTGGCTTTAAACATCAAAGATTTAATGGAAAATATTATAAATTTGGATGTGCCTTTGGTGGTAGATTTAGAAACAGGCACGGATTGGTATGGATTATCAAGCTATATTCCTGGGGAGTGACTACGATTTATGCCGGAACTGCCAGAAGTTGAAGTCATTAAGTATCACTTAAGAAGAGAACTGATTGATTTGGCCATTCTCAATATTCAATTTTTTTACCTTGGCATATTAAAGGAAGAGACGCCAGAACAGTTTAGAAAAGAGATAATTGGATATAGGGTTGAAGATATTAAACGTCAGGGTAAATATCTTCTCTTTTATACGGATCAACCAGGTGAAAGTGATGGGCATAGGGTGATGGGCAAAGGCAAAAATGGGGAGAATAATAAAAAAGTAATCATTATTCACCTGAGAATGACGGGGATCTTACTCGTTCGTCGAGTGGAACAAACAAGAGATAAGAGGGGACCGGAAACGCACAGTATGAATCCAAACCATCTGCGTGTTTGTTTTGAATTTGAACATGGAAAACTTATGGAATTTTATGACCAGAGAAAATTTGCCACCATTGCCCTAGTCAATAAGGGAGAAGAATTTGAATGGAAGGGAATGGCCAACCTGGGGCCGGATCCCCTGTTAGAAACGTTTAGCCAACAAGCGTTTCAATACAAGATTTATAAATCGAAACGGACAATAAAAAATATTTTATTAGACCAGACTGTGGTGGCAGGTTTAGGCAATATTTATACTGATGAGGTTTTATTTCAAGCGGGGGTCTCCCCAAACAGATTCGGCAAAAGCCTCACGCATGAAGAGATTCGAAAAATTTATGATAGCATTTATGATGTTTTGTATCGGGCGATAAAATATAAAGGGACGACTTTTAGGGACTATAGAGATGCCCAGGGAAATACTGGAGGCTTTCAAAATTTTTTACAGGTTTATAAGCGGGAAGGCAACTGTTGTAAAAGGTGTGGTGTGAAAATTATCAAGACCAAGGTTGCAGGAAGAGGGACTTTTTTTTGCAATAACTGTCAAAAATAAATTGAGATGTGTTTTTATGTTCAATATCTTCTTGAGGGCTTTTTCGATATTATGGCATATTGTGAAAGGATGGCATAACCATGAAAGTAGGTTTAACGGGTGGTGTGGCCAGTGGGAAATCTCTTGTTTTGCAAATTGTTGCTGAAATGGGAGCGTATACGATTGATGCTGATAAGATTGCTAAAGCATTAACTCAAAAAGATTCTCCTGTTCTTGAAGAAATTGAACAGGCATTTGGCAGCGCTGTTTTTATAAACGGCGAACTAAATAGAAAAAAACTAGGCGAACTTATTTTTTCTAATGAGGAACAGAGAAAAAAATTAGAAAGTATTTTGCACCCGCGCATTATAGAGCACATAAGAGAAGGTATGGACAGGTTTAAAGCTAAAGACCCTAATGTGGCTGTGGTGGTGGACGTGCCTTTATTGTTTGAAGTAGGCATGGAAGAGGAATTTGACTTGATTTGGTTGGTTTGGGTGGACCACCAAACCCAGCTAGTCAGGCTGTGTGAACGGGAAGGGATTACAGAGGAAAAAGCAAAAAAAATGCTTAACGCGCAAATGCCCTTGGAAAAGAAAAAAATGCGGGCGCACCGATTGATCGATAATACAGGTACAGCAGAAGAGACCAAAAAACAAGTTAAAAAACTCTACTTTGAAATCGCCACTTGTTAAAATTGTATTTTCATTGTATATTGAAAATAAGCCATTAATTAATATGGGCTTTGAATATTGCTTCCCTAGCTATTTTCCTATTTTTTAACCTTAATATGAAGTTGAAAAGAAATGATTGCGGAGATGGATGCATGGAGGTTCGCAAGGCTTGTCGGGGTGTTTATTGGAATACTTTATGTTGTGTCGTTGTTTGGACCAAAACAAATCAAAGGCAGGTTAGTCATTTGAAGCGTTTATACTTAAATCGCCCTATAATTTTTTTTACTATTATTGCGATTGTTATATTATCCTTTTTATTATTGCTTCCGCATTTAGAAGCACTAATTTATCCCCAACATTACAGTGAAGAAGTCTTTTTAGCGGCAGACGAATATAATTTGGATCCCTATCTTCTTTTTGCTATTATCAAAGTTGAAAGCAAATTTAACCCTGATGCGGTTTCTGAAAAAGGTGCCCTGGGCTTGATGCAGGTGATGCCTAAGACGGGTACTTGGGTGGGTGCACAGGCATTGGATGATTGTTTTGAAAAAGAACTGCTGTTAGAACCCGGTGTGAATATTAGAATTGGTGCT
Organism: uncultured Clostridia bacterium; assembly: GCA_964487675.1. Taxonomy (GTDB): domain Bacteria; phylum Bacillota; class Natranaerobiia; order Natranaerobiales; family Natranaerobiaceae; genus CAZARY01. Next base: position 3,055 of record CAZARY010000054.1, read on the forward strand.
TATTATATTGCTTATCTGCTTTCTGAATTTGAATACGATTTATCAAAAACTTTGGCAGCATATAATGCGGGGCAGGGGAATGTAAAAAAATGGTTGGATCGGGGCGTTTGGGATGGCTCCCTAGATGAAGCTGAAAATATCCCTTATGGAGAAACCAGGGAGTATTTAGAAAAAGTTTTATCAAATTACCAGAATTATAAATACATTTATGTGGACAGCGAAGCGATATCATTAAATCCGCATGCTTTTTTTGAGCGTCATATTAAACTGCGCAGTTTACAATAATCGCAGTTCACATGCAGTTCACAATAGCCTTGACAGAAGAAAATCGGGGTTGTATAATTAATCACGCCTAAAAGCCAAAGAAACCATAATATCATGCGGAAGTGGTGGAATAGGCATACACGCAGTCTTGAGGGGGCTGTGCCCTGCTGGGCTTGCGGGTTCGAATCCCGCCTTCCGCACCAAACCAAAAAATAAGCTGCTATACAGCAGCTTTTTGCTTTATTTCTGGTTCTTTCTGACATATTCATAAATTTATAATTCCCCATCACTTTAACAGGTTTGAGAAAAAACTAAAGAGGATAAGCGCATATATAGAATTTTTTTGGCAGGAAGTCAATAGTTATGCCTAGAATTAAAAATAAAAAGATAAAAAGGGGCCTAAACAAGTTAGGGGACTTATTAAACAGGTAAGGAACATAAACAGGTTAAGGAACAAAAACAAGGTACCTCTATCAGTATCTACATTTCTGGGAGGGTTAACATGAAAATAGGGATCCCCCGAGGATTAATGTATTTTAATTACTTTCCCACCTGGCAAACTTTTTTAGAGGCATTAGGTCATGAAGTATTGATTTCAAACCCTTCTAACCCCCGTGTTTTGGAACAAGGCAAGGAGATGGCCGTAGAGGACGTGTGCTTACCCGTCAAAATTTATCTTGGTCATGCAGCCCAATTAATAAAGGATGACCAGGTGGACCGTGTATTTTTACCAAGATACGTCAGTGTAGAGCCTAAAAGATACTTGTGTCCCCAAGTGTTTGGCGCTCCGGATATTGTGACAGCTAGAACGGAAGGTGCAGACAATAAAGTGATAAAATTCACGGTTAATTACCGAAAAAACAGGTTCTATCAATATAAAGAATTAATCAGGGTGGGCAAGGATCTAGGCCACAACTTCATGGATACTATAAAAGCCTACCGAAAGGCTTTAAAAGCCCAGCAAGAATATAACCAGAAACTGCTTTTGGGCTATCTTCCTGGAGAACTGATGGAGGGGGAAGAGATCCGCCGATCCAAAAAAAATGAAGACAATCATTTAAAAATTAGTGTTTTAGGGCATTCTTATAATGTAAGCGATAATTTTTTGAATATGGATTTATTGAAAAAAGTGGCAGAAGCAGGTGCGGAAGTACATACGTATGAGATGGTGGATCGAAAGACCAAAAAGAAATATTTATCTTATCTTCCTGAGAGAAATCCCTATTGGACTTTTGGGGAGGAACTTATGGGTGCTGCTTTAAATCATGCCATTGAGAAAAAAGTGGACGGGGTGATTCTCGTTGTCGCCTTTGGGTGTGGACCAGATTCTTTGATTGGAGAATTGTGTGAGCGGACGTTAAAGCAATATGACATCCCCGTGCTCTATTTAACTATGGAAGAACACAGCGGCGATGTAGGGTATCAAACCCGGCTAGAAGCCTTTTTTGATATGTTGGAAAGGAGGCAAAAGGTATCATGAAGCTAACTTTTCCGCACATGGGCAATCTTTCTATTTGTCTGAAATCACTTTTTGAATCTTTAGGCTTTGAAGTAATACTGCCTCCTCCCTTTACTAAGCGGACCTTGGATTTAGGTGTAAAATACTCCCCTGAGTTTGCCTGTTTTCCTTTTAAAATAAATGTAGGAAATTATGTTGAAGCCATAGAGAAGGGCGCAGATACCATTCTCATGTTAGGGGATGTCGGTCCTTGCAGGTTTGGCTATTATGCACAGCTTCAGCGAAGATTGTTAAAAGACTTGGATTATGATTTTGACATGATTATTGTACAATCTCCGGAAAACAGCATTAAGGAATTAACCGGCGAGCTGGCAAAATTGAGAAACAACAATACCTGGCGTCATATCTTGCCCCAAATTTATTTAACGTTTAAAAAAGTGAAAGCTTTTGATCTGGTTGATCAAAAAACAAATGAAGCAAGGCCTCGGACAACTCAGTCGAAAAAGCTCAATAAAATATACGCAGAATTTCAACAGGAAATGGAACAGATTAATAACGCAAAATCGTTAAATAATTTAACCAGAGAAGTGATCAGTGAAATAGATCGTTTAAAAGATAAATCATTTCAGCCTGTGAAAGTGGCCTTAGTGGGGGAAATATTCATGCTGCTGGAATTTAGGGCAAATATGGAGATAGAAAAAAAATTGGGCAATATGGGCGCCCATGTCATCCGGACCATTCACTTAAGCGATTCAATCTTGGATCATATAGTATTAGATAGAATTGGACTAATAAATAGAAATAAAAAAGTCTACCAGGCAGCCCAGCCGTTTTTAAACCACTTTGTTGGAGGTCATGGAATAGAATCGGTGGGGGAAGCAGTGTTGAAAGCAAAAGAAGGATATGATGGAGTGATCCACGTTATGCCTTTTACTTGCACCCCGGAAATAATTGCCCAGAACATCCTCCCACAGGTAAGTAAAGAATATAACCTCCCTTTACTTAATGTGATACTAGATGAACATACGGGTGAAACGGGGCTTCGCACCCGGTTGGAAGCTTTTTATGACCTCTTGGTACGAAAAAATAGAGAACGCTCAGCTTAATCAGTATCATTAACAACCGACACCCATAATGCCGATTCAATTATGGTTCAATTATACTTCAAGCGCTTTTTTAACAGCTTCAACAGGGGAAGAAGCTGTTATAGTTCCTGGCACATCAAACCTGGTACCAATGGTGATCACATGTTTATTTTCCTTTAATGCGATAGCTATTTCTGAAAGGGTTCCGTATCCTCCAGCAATGGCGATCAATACATCGCTCGATCTAACGACAAGAAAATTTCTTACTTCCCCTAGACCGGTTGGGAGCGCATAGGTCACGTAAGGATTGGCTTCACTTCGCTTATTACCCGGCAATATCCCTATCACCGTTCCGCCTTCTTTATAACAGCCACGGGAAGCTTCTTCCATAACTCCACCGAGTCCCCCACAAATTAACACCCTGTCTCTTTCAGCTATTTCTTTTCCAGTTTCAAAAGCCGTGATTTTTTCTTCTGTGGTGCATGATGAGGAACCAATGACTCCAATATAATGCATGATTTCACCTTCTTTCAATTGATTCATGCAACAACATTTTAAACCCTATATAAACAGGGTTCAATAGTAAATTAATGAAAGTAAATTAATGAAAGTGGTGTTATAACATTAACTAGATTTATCCTGTATTCTGTAACCCTCAAGCCTCTAAATTTTTTGAATAAAATTTTAATATTAAGAAGGAATTGTTGATTTCATATAGAAATCTTCATTTGGAACTCCTCATCTATGATGAGCAAACAACCAATAAGCATAAATTATAAGGAGGGATGACTGTGAAAAAAGTTATTATTGCCGGCGGCGGCTGGGCTGGTTGTGCCGCAGCGATAGCTGCCCGAAAAAAAGGTGCAGAGGTAACCCTTTTAGAGAGGACCGATATGTTGTTAGGCGCTGGATTGGTCGGCGGCATCATGAGGAATAATGGGAGATTTACAGCTACCGAAGAAATGATTGCTATGGGTGGCGGAGACTTGTTTGATATTTCAGATAAGGTGTCCAGACATCATAATGTGGAATTTCCCGGTCACAAACATGCTAGCTTATATGATATAGCCGAAATTGAGCCCGCTGTAAAAGATCACTTGTTAGAAATGGGTGTAGAGATACATCTGACTACGACAGCGGCTAACGTAGAAGTGAGTGGTTCAAAGATTTCTAAGATTACAACCGATAATGGCATGAGCTTGGATGCGGATGTCTTTATTGATACTACCGGAACTGCTGGGCCACAGAAAAACTGTAATAAGTATGGAAATGGCTGCGCCATGTGCATTTTCAGGTGTCCAAGTTACGGCGCTCGGATAAGTATTACGGGAAAAGCGGGCGTGCAAGAAATGATTGGTGAAAAGCCAGACGGAACTATTGGCGCAATGAGCGGTTCTTGTAAGCTTTTTAAAGAGTCATTAAGCAAAGATATTGTCCAAAAACTGGATGAAGAAGGCGTGGTTGTCGCCCCTATTCCGGAAAAATTGAGGAAAGGAGAAGACGCCCTGAGCAAAAAGGCCTGTCAACAATACGCCTTGAAAGAATACGCAGAAAATGTCATCTTGCTGGATACGGGGCACGCTAAATTAATGAGTCCATTTTTCCCATTGGAAGCACTGCGTATGATACCGGGATTTGAAAAAGCTCGCTATGAAGACCCATACGCAGGGGGATTGGGCAACTCCATGAGATATATGGCTTTAGCACCCCGGGATAACACCTTGAAAGTTGAGGGCATGGACAACCTATTTTGCGGTGGTGAAAAGGCTGGATTGCTAGTTGGCCACACTGAAGCTATTGTAACTGGCACCCTGGCTGGCTATAATGCCGCAATGAAAGCTGAAGGGAAAGAACTGCTTGAGCTCCCAAAAGAAACCATGTGTGGTGAATCCATCGCACACGTGAATGAAAAAATGCAGACATTGGAAGGCAGAGGTAAAAAGTATACTTTTTCAGGTTCGGTACTGCTGGATCATTTAAAGGAAGGCGAATATTATACAACGGATGTCAAAAGGATTCAGGAAAGGATAGAAGCAGTTGGTTTAACAGGTGTTTTTGAGCAGCAATAAACAATTTTGGATTCTAATATTAAATCGAATGGTTTTTATCTGATTGGTATATGGTGCAAGGTAAGAGCGCAGTGTTATTATAGATGTGATAGAGTTTGATAGAGTGCGAAGTTTATTAGATTAGTAGACTAAAATGATTGGAGGTGAAAACATGCCAGTGACAAAAATGAGAAGCAAAGTGACAGATGAGGGGAAAATTCATGTAACCATGGAAGTGGAAATTGAAGGAGAAACCAAAGAATTTGAGGCTGAAGGAGAAACATTATTGGGAACCATTGGAGAAGCTTTTTGTCAAGTGATTGATGCAGAAATTGGAGAGGTGTCTAATGAGGAACTGCTTTTAAATGCGGTATCAGGCCCCTATGGTAAAAAAATGGTTACGCTCAGACTCCTGGCGGATCATGAAGGTAAGAGGAAAGAAGTGGTCCACTCTGGAGAAGGGGTTTTGGAAAGTGTTGTCCATGGTTTAAGGAAGATGAAAAACTAACAAATAAAATGATATTTTGAAAGGGGGATTTTTGAATGAACGAAGCAGCTGTTGAAGGTGTGACTTTAACCACAATTCATTGGATTTACTTAATTGGTATAATTGCCGTAGTCGCTTTTATGGTTATGAGAAGGGATGTTGTGCTGCCTTCTCTGGTAGGAATATTTGTCATTGGTCTCGTTTATACCGGCAGTGTTATTGAATCGGTTCAAGCACTGTTTAGTGCTTTGCTTACAGCGGGAACAGACTTGTTTGATATCATTTTAGTTATAGCGCTAATGGTGGCCATGTTAAAAAGTTTACAGGTCATGCAGGCGGATTCATTAATGGTAGCACCGGCTAGAAAAATCATGAAAACACCTACTATGAGTTTCTGGGTTATAGGGATTGTAATGTATCTAGCCGCTATCTTTTTCTGGCCCACGCCTGCTACAGCGTTGGTTGGGACCATGTTGATCCCAGTCGCGCTCAAGTCAGGACTTTCTCCTATGGGCGCTGCCATGTCTGTTAACATTCTGGGGCACGGTATGGCCCTCAGTGGAGACCTAGTTATTCAGGGCGCTCCTGGAATAACAGAATCTGCAGCGGGTTTGGAAGCCGGCGTTATGCTGCCGCATTTGGCTTTGCTATCCATCACAGCGGGCCTAGTTTCAGCGATCGTTGCATTCTTTATGATTCGGCACGAATTTAATGAACCTGGAGTTCCTTACGAAACTGACTTGATTTCAACTGAGGAAGTAGATCCTTCGGAAATCACGGGTGCAAAACCGAGGTTTTTCTCTATCGCGGTGCCAATTGTATTATTGGTAGTAATCATCGCAATGGTGGTAATGGATATCAGAGGTGGAGGCGCAACCGCATTGCTTGGTGGTACAGCCACGGTACTTCTATTTTTATCTACTGTTGCAAGCCAGGGAGGAGCTGCCCTGGAAAAAGTTATTGAACACCTAAAAGAAGGCTTTCAATTTGCAATCAAAATTTTCTCCCCAGTTATCCCGATTGCCGGTTTCTTTTTCCTGGGTTCAGACCATATTCAAACCATTTTAGATGAAGAGGCACCTCCGTTATTGATGGATTTGGGAACAGCGTTTGCAGATGTAATTCCTTTAAATCCTATCGCTCTTGGATTCGGAAATCTGATTGTTGGGATGGTATCGGGATTAGACGGCTCCGGATTTTCAGGTCTTCCGTTAGTGGGTGGATTAGCTGAAGCCCTGGGCGGACCTCTTGGCGTAGATGTAGCGGTTGCAGCTTCAATTGGTCAAATCGGAGCAATATTCACTGGCGGCGGTACAATTATTGCTTGGGCTTTTGGGCTGGTTGCTACAGCAGGTATCGCTGGAGTCAAACCTCTTGATTTGGCACGTAAGAACTTTGTTGCCGTTATGTGCGGTTTGATTGTTGCAACTATTCTGGGCATAATAATCATGTAAATGATCTTTTGCGACATGTAGTACTTTTTGATTAAAGAAAAGCAGAAAAAGTTTTTCCTAGTTTTAAATGCTATTTTGTGTTAAAGTATATATTGTAACATAGAAGAAGTGACACCGAGCAAAAGAGGGATGGGTATGGCACTTAACAATTTTAAAATAGAGCAAGTAATACTTCAGATCTTAAATACAGACCAGCCAATAGGCAGTGGTACTCTAGGTGCCAAGTTACAAGAAAATGGTGTGGAAGTCAGTGAAGCAACAGCCGGCCGTATACTCAGGGATCTGGATTTAAGAGGGCTAACAGAAAAAGTGGGGTATAGGGGAAGAACAATTACATCAAAAGGGAAAAAACATTTAGAGGAATTAAAGAAACTCAATCAAAAGCAGCAGGTTAGTCAAAAATTTACGGAAGTCCTTAAATCGAATAACAAAAAAGACTTAATTGACATTTTAATTGCCAGGCGAGGTATCGAGCGAGAAACGGCTCAATTAGCTGCTAAAAACGCCACGGAGGAACAACTTAAGGAAATAAGTTCAGTCATTGAGAAGCATGATATGCATCCTTTTGACCGAGTAGGGCGAGATTCTGATGTGCGCTTTCACAGTCTTATAGCAGAAGCGTCCGGTAACCCGGTTTTAAAAACGGCGCTGGAACTTCTTAGACAGGAAGGACAACTATCACCGGTACTGGCCTATATTCGAAAAAATGTGGGCAGTCAAGTTGTAAAAGATCATAAAAAGCTCTTTATGGCTCTTAAAAGTCGAGATTCTAAAGCAGCGGAAACTGCGATGATCGAGCATATCGAAAATTTAATTGAAGATGTGAAAATGTATTGGGAAGTTGTTCGACAGCACAACGATGATATTCAGTAAAATCACAAATATTTAAGCGTTTCTCCAGTCTATTTAAGTTATTGACAACTCGGTCGGCTGTTGCTTGATTATGTTTGTAACTACTCATCATTGATGAGTTAAAGTGAAAAGTATGGAGTTTTGATTACAAAGGAGGTATTTTTATGTCAACAGAACCAAGATTTAAGTTTCAAATGTACAAGCGTTTGCAGGAAAATATGCCTAAGATTTACGAAGAAGCAAAAAAGGCCGCTTCAGAAATAGGCATACCGGACGAAATCAAAGGTCAATTTGGATTGACAGGAGCCATTTCTGGTGCGCCTGCCCCACTTCGAGATGATATAGTGGAGTTCTCGGAGAAAGGCGCCCAAAAAGTTATTCCTTTGGCTAACCTGGTTGAAGAGATTCGAGAAGTTGTTAAAGAGGTTTATGGTGATGAATACGATGTCACACCCGTAAACACTTGTGAAGCTGGTTTGTGGGTCACTTATGATACCCTGTTTGCTCCTCCTAACATGGGGAGAGGAGACAATTATCGTTCCCGCTATATTGCGCCATATGAAAAACATTTGCATCACCAGGGTTCATATGGCCGACCGTTTCCCCCGAAATACAAAGACTTGTTTGCGGATAGAGGCTGTACGGCTGGAGAATTAGGCTTTTACGGAAAACGACAA
>CAZARY010000055.1:0-1600 GCA_964487675.1 uncultured Clostridia bacterium
GGTGGTAAAGATGCAAGGAAAAAGAGTTATTTATTTGATAATGATAGCAAGCATAACTGCTTTAACAATTCTTATGGCAGGTTGTGCTCCAGGGGAAGAAGCAGAAGATGAACAGGATGACCAAGCTAAAAATGATGTTTATGAATATGAAGTAAAGGTACAAGCAGATTCTAAAGAAGCTGGCGCAATAACAGGTGAAGGAATATATGAAAAAGGCGAAGAGGTTTTTAATAATATTTATTTTGAATTCCCGGAATTTGGGGTACAGGTATCAACAGATTTATTAACTGATGAGATTAAAAAAGAAGTTTTGAGTGGTGAATACAGTGTCCATCATAAGTATCCATTATCCTATCCTGACCATATATCAGAGGCTAGTAGCCATATAGAAGAAGTTATCTTAAAAGAAGATTCAGTAATAATCAATGCTCGTTATGAATTTCCCCATATTAACAGCGACAAATACAGGGGTTTAAAAGATGAATTAACAGATGAAATCATATCGCGTTTTGAAGATGATGAAAAGGAAGGACAAGGTCTGGATTTACTATTTAAAGAAATCATAGGAACACGCGAGCTCGATATGGCTGAAACGAAAAAAAGCATGGAGATCAAAAAAGTTGATCAAGAATTAAAAGTAACTGCTATAGATAAACCAGACGAGTTGTTCTCTTCATTTGATGAACTTTACGAAAAAACAGTAGCAGATCAAGTAGATTATGTAAAAGTGAAAGCTGGCAAAGATATTGAAGCAATTGAAGTTAAGTTTGCTGGTGAGACTCTTGAAACTGAAAGGGAAGAAGATATTGGATTGATTTCTTCATTTATAGACCCCCATTATTTGCTGGATGATGTTTCCATAGTATTGCCAAATAATGCAAAGATTCCGTTAAAAACAATTTGGGAACCACTAGCCGAAAAAGATCGTGAAATGGCCATGAATTATTCGTTTGATAGTTTCTTAAACAATTTTAGTTTTATGGACGATCCTGATCGAGAAAAACTATTTTTTCATTCGAACCATAGCCCACCGCCTGGTGGATCAATTCACTCTATATTCGGAGTTTTAGATCTACATTCTAAAGATTTTGAGGTGTTTAAACATACGAGAAATGGTGGTTCTTTTATGGATCTGGAATGGTCACCTACTGGGAATTATGTTTATTATTTATGGCGTGACATGGGTGGGGTAACCAACTTAGAGATCTACGATGAAGATACTGATGAAATATATAAAATTGAGTATTTTGAAACATATGATGAGAAAGAAAAGGTAGACAATTTTATCAGGATTCCGGAAGACAAGTTGCCTGATAATTATAAAGAAAAGCATCAATTAAACTTTGCCAATGTTAAATGGGGGGATGAAGGTGAAAAGTTATATTTTGACATTAAAGAAAAAGCTTATGTAGATGATGAATGGAGACAAATTCATGAAACAGAAGTGATTTCCTATAAATTCTATGTGGAAGAAAGTAACATTGAAGTAATCAATCACTAAAAGACGCCTTTTAAGGCTACTGCAAGAAAGCAGAAATCAACTAATAACCAGGAGGCTGTATGCATAATGGGAAAAAATAAGCCAGCTCCTTGGATTTTT
>CAZARY010000055.1:1700-11222 GCA_964487675.1 uncultured Clostridia bacterium
CAGAACCGGAAGAAGCTGGTGAAATATCAGGTGAAGGGATTTATGAAGAAGGGGAAACGGTCATTTTAAATGCCGAACCTGAAGCAGGGATGGGATTTGAAGGTTGGGAAAATGAGGCAGGGGAAATTATCAGTACAAGTAAGCATTATGAGTTCGAGCTAGAAGAAGATAAGCAGTTGGTAGCACAATTTCGAGATCTTAAAGAGGATGGGACGATAATAGAAAAACATGATGATATAGACTGGTCAGATTGGTCAACGGATGAAGTGTTGGAGCTGTCAAAGGAAGCTTTTTCCGTCTATTTTGATATTGTTAGACCTAACTTGTTTGCTTCAAATGCCGAACAAAAGCTTCAACAGGGTGATTTGATCCTCAATTATCCTGGTGTTAGAGATTATGAAATAGAAATCGAAGAAATCATAAAATTTGAGGATAGGGTAGAGGTGGAAGCTTTGATTAGCTTTCCTCATGCAGATGATGAAAAGTTTGAAAAGCTGGAAGAAGACATCGAAGAGGAAATATTAGCTGAAATTAACGAGGAACCTGTTGATCTTCATGAAGTATTTTTTGATGTGCTTGAAGAGGCTGAATTATCGGTAGAATCAACTATGAAGACGCTTACACTGGAAGCGCACTATATTGAGGACAAAGAAGAGGTTGCTTTGAGAGTGGTAGATATTGATTTACCAGAAACCCTTTTTGCTTCATTCCATGAGCTTTATCAACAGGCAGTTGCTCATCATGTAGAAGATGTTGTGGTAGAGATAAGTGAAGATGAAACAGCTGATCCTTCAGTTGAAAAAACTGCGGAGGCAAAGCTTTTTGATGAAGAAACCACGGTAACTCCGGCTATTGATCCGTATTATTTGGCGGATCAGACAACATTCACTTTCATAGATGAGGTAGACATTTCTTTAACCACAGTATGGGATCAACTTACAGAAAATGTGGATTATAATCCTCATTTGGGATTTGGTCCTGAAGCTTATTTTAATCAAATCCAATTCAGCGATACCTCTCAAGAAGGCAAGCAGCCAATTTTATTTACCAGGCCTTATGCGGTAGCAACGATGGACAGCGTTATCGGTTATTTTGACAAAGAGACAGAAGAGATCAATCTATTTACGGAAATTTCAAGTGGAGACGTGAGTGACTTTTACTGGTCACCGGATGGTAAGTATATCAGCTATTATTTTAGTCAAGCTGGTTCAGGCTTTGTCTTTTTGCACGTATATGATATAGAAAGCGATGAAGTTATAGAAGTCAGTGAATTTGAGGCGTTTAAAGAAATATACGGGATTGAACAAGAACGTGGCGGCTTTATAGGGGAATTTAAAGATTTCAGCTGGTCTGATGATAGCGAAACACTTTATTTTGACGCGATACCAAGAGATGAAGCCGAGTTTCCGGAAGATCATGAAGCGACCTCTTGGGTATTTGATGTACAAGAGCAAGCATTGATTTTAGATGACGATTGAGTTTCTTAAATGAAACTATGCCGTTGATAAAAGGAAAGCGTTAGTAAGACGAAAAAATATTCCCCTTTCTCCTTTAGTAATAATTGTGGTAATAATTGTGATTTTTTGTGAGGCACCTAATATTCTTCCATTTTGTTGGAGAAAAATATATAATGAAATTATGGTATTTTAAACTAGGGCTTCATTTAAAGCCAGGGTTTTGGGGTGCAAGAATTGAATAATAGTACAGGTGATCAAGTGAAACAAGTGCGACAAGACAAGATGAGGTCAATAGGGATAATTATAATGCTGTTTATAATAGCGCTGGTCGCATATGGCATGTTTTTGCACGATCAGCTTACAGTAAAAGCTCAAAATGCGTTCCAAACGACGCAATCGACGATCCAAATCGCTCCTGAAAATTCTCAAAGCAAGCATAATCTTAATCCTCACGTAAAAATTTTAGATGACCCCACTGGGGCATTAGAGCTTACAGATGTAAAAACTTCTTTATATGAATCACAATTTACAATTCACGGGGAAAGAACAGCACCTAGTTATTCTTACACGGAGTCGGCTAAATGGGTAAAATTTAAGCTTCAAGATGCTTCTCAAGAGGGCGACTGGTTACTTGAGGTCGGCTATCCTCTCTTGGACCAGCTGGATTTTTATTATCCTGGGGAAGATGGAGCATACGTCAACAAGAAAACAGGGGATGCATTGCCCTTTGACAGCCGTGATGTGGAACATAGAAATTTTGTATTTGAAATACCTCCAACTTGGGATGAAGAGAGCCCTTTTTTCCTGCGAATAGAGACGCAAAGTGCCATGATCTTTCCTTTAACACTTTGGGAACAGAATAGTTTTTATGAAGCCGCCAGCAACAGTTATTTGATTTTTGGCATTTATTACGGCGTTATATTAATCATCTCTTTTTACAGTTTATTTTTGTTTCTTTTTGCTAAAACCAACGATTATTTATATTACTTATTATTCATATTAAGCATGGGATTATTTCTATTTACGTTTAACGGGTTGTCTTTTCAATATATATGGCCGAACAACCCTTGGTGGGCTAAAAATGCCATCAACCTTTTCTTATTTATGGGTGGGTTTTCTAGCTTTTTATTTGCCAATAAAATACTACCGGTTAAAGAGCATATTCCTATTTTAGATAAGACATTAAAAATTTTCTGCCTTTTTGCGGGCGTTATGATCCCTTTGACGCTAATTATGGATTTTTCTTTGGCCATGCAGATTGGTATTGTGACGGTATTAATGGGCCCTTTGATTGTTTTGCCTGCTGCGGTTGTTTGCTGGTATAAAGGGTTTCAACCGGCGAAGTATCTTTTATGTGGGTGGAGTGTATTTGCTTTGGGTATAATACTTATGGCTTCCCGTTCTTTAGGTGTGTTACCCGATTCTTTCGTTACAATGTACGGCGCTCAAATTGGGTTTAGTGTAAAAATTATTTTTCTTTTTGTAGGTCTGGCAGATAATATGCGCATTTTAAAAACTGAAAAAAATCAAAAGGAAATCGAAAACAAAAAATTGGAATTGGAACGACAAAAGTTAAAACATGCTGAAACCTTAAATATGCTTCTTCAGGACATAACCGTCTCTGAAGATATAAAAACGATTTCCGAAAAGCTGTTGAAACATTTGGAGATGGTCATCCCATATAATTTTGCTTGTTTTTTACTGAAGGAAGAAAATGGTTTTTATTGCCTGAGCACTAACTGGCCAAATTCAATTACGGGTACTGATAGTTCTGATCAGGACAAAAATTATCTGACTGATGGTGAAAAAATCAGTGATATTAACTCATATGAGAGGCAGCCTTATACTGAGGAGCTATTTTTTGATGTACTTGATTCGGGTGAACCTCATCTTTTGGAGGATGTGAGAGAAAAAAACGCTTTCAAAACCTATTCGCCGCAACAGGAAACGCAGTCAGCAATGATCGTGCCCATGATATCTAACGAGGAAAAACTTGGGGTTTTGGTATTGGAAAAGGCGCCAAAACAAGCTTTTAACAGGGCAGATACTTATATGGCCATGAATTTTGTGAGTCAAGCTAGCCTGGCAATTGAAAATGCCAAACTATTTCAGGAAGTGAACAAATTGGCTGTGACCGACGAGCTAACCGGACTTTATAACAGAAGGTTTTTTTTACAGCGAGGGGAAGAAGAGTTTGAAAGGGCGCAGCGATTTAATCAATCATTATCTGTGATTATCATGGATTTAGACAATTTCAAAGGTGTAAATGATAATTATGGACATGCTGTGGGGGATGAAGTTTTGCGCACTGTGGCCCAAAGATGTTCAGAAAATATTAGACGTGTTGATATTGCTTGTCGGTATGGAGGAGAGGAATTTGCTTTTTTACTGCCTGAAACGACTTCAGAGGGCGCATATGTTATTGCTGATCGGTTTAGAGGTCTTATTGCATTTAATCCTATTGCTGCTGTCAAAACAAATGAGTTGATTGATATCACGGCCAGTTTAGGGGTGGCAACCCAGAAAGAGGATATGTGTTGTTTTGACCAGGTGATTGATAAAGCGGATGAAGCGTTGTATGAAGCGAAAAGGGCAGGGAAGAACCGGGTGGCGACCGTGTAACACGATTTAACCTATCACGATTTAACCGATGAGATGATGGATGGCACCCATCATCCACCCATCATCAGAACAAAGGAAGATAGACTTACAGGCAGAAAATTTAAGAAATAAATATAATCAATATTTAGCATCGAAACAAGAACAAATGATTAAAGAATAAAAATCCCGCTTAAAGGAGAGATCGAACTATGAGCAAACGAGAAGTTCAAGTGGATTTAACGGGCCAAACGGCCTTGGTAACCGGGGCCGGTCGTGGAATCGGGCGTGCTGTGGCTTTGTCTTTAGCTCAATCAGGTGCCCGGGTGGTTGCTGTGAGTCGCACAATAGAAGATTTGGAAGCACTCAAAGAAGAGATAGAAGCTGATAAAGGCGAATGCATGATTGAAACTTGTGATGTCAGTGAAATAAAGCAGATCAGAGAGCTTGTGCAGAAATTGAAAAATGTCCCGGGCCGAATAGACCTATTGGTCAACTCAGCGGGCATTAATATTTTGAACCATACCCTGGAAGTAACAGAAGAGGATTGGGACACCATCATGGATACCAATTTGAAAGGGACTTTCTTTATGTGTCAGGGCGTAGCTGAAATAATGAAAGAACACGGTGGAGGCAAAATCATCAATTTAACCTCTCAAATGGCCTTTGTCGGTTACTACGACCGGGCTGTGTACTGTGCCAGCAAAGGCGGTGTAACTCAAGCCACTAAAGCTATGGCGGTGGAGCTAGTCCCTCATAATATTAGAGTTAATTGCATTGCCCCCACGTATATTAAAACACCCATGACCGCACCTATGTTTGAAAATCAGGCATTCCTGGAGGAAGTTAAAAGGAGGATGCCCTTGGGAGAAATTGGTGAGCCTAGGGACGTGACAGGGGCAGTACTTTACCTGGCCTCAGACTCTGCCAATATGATGACGGGGTCATCTGTAGTGGTTGATGGTGGATGGATTGCTTGGTAAACATAAGCTTTCCCAGCAGTTTGTGGCGTTGTTTTTCCCGGGAATTGGTTATTTTGAGTTTTAGAACAGGTGGTTTGCGAAAATTGAGCAAACACCTACTGCTTTAGGTGTGAGCGTACCTCAAAAACAGGAGGTTGTGTAAATGGGAGATTCGAATCTTTATGGCGAGCGCGATGACGAGGACAAACATCTTCAGCCTATAACATGGCGAGTTCAACAGATGCGGGACCAGGTAGTGCATTCTAAGCCAATTTTGTGCAGCGAACGGGCCAACTTAGTGACCGAAGCGTACCGTGAGACGGAATCAATGCCCTATGTCATGAGAAGAGCCCTGGCTTTTAAAAAAATCATGGAAAATATGACCCAGAATATTTTTGACGGGGAATTGATTGTAGGAAGCCACGGGAGCAACGGGAGAAGATCTGCTCCCGTTTTTCCGGAATTCTCCACCATGTGGTTGGAAGCGGAACTGGACGGTATCTTGGAAACTAGGGAGCAAGATCCCTTTGTTGTCCCAGAACAGGTAAAAATAGATTTAAAAAACATCTTTCCTTACTGGCGCAATCAAACGGTCCACGATAAATACAGAGCCATGCTGCCGGAAGAAACGAAAACGCTCAGGGACGCCTTCGTGTTTACACGGGGGCTGTTTGAACAGAATGGATATGGTCACACCGCTTACGATGTTCCCAAACTATTAAAGGTGGGCTTAGCGGGTTTAAAAGAGGAAGTGCAGGAGCAGTTGGTTGATTTAGATCTTACTACTAGCCGAGGGCTTGAACAAAAACAATTTTACGAAGCCCTTTTGATAGGTTTTGATGCTGTGATCACCTATGCCAGGCGGTATGCAGACAAAGCCCTGACGCTGGCTCGAAGCGAGCCAAATTCGGAAAGAAAGCAGGAGCTGGAAAAGATAGCGGATGTCTGTTGTTGGGTGCCTGAATATCCAGCCAGGGATATGTGGGATGCCGTTCAAGTGGTTGCTTTTATGCAGCTCATCATTCAAACGGAAACCAATGGTGATTCGGTGTCTCCTGGTCGATTAGATCAGTATTTTCATCCCTATTATCAATCAGATATAGCAAACGGTCGATACACTGTGGGTCAGATTCAAGAACTGCTGGACTGCCTCTGGATAAAATTTAATGAGATTATAAAAGTTCAAGACAATGATTCGGTGCGGGTGCATCCGGGATTTCCCATGACTCCCAATGTCACCATTGGAGGGCAAACTTCGGAGGGAAAGGATGCCACCAATGCGTTGAGCTATTTAATGCTTAACTGCCAGGAACACATTCGGCTGACCAATCCCCAGTTTACTGTCAGATTTCACGAAAACTCCCCCCAGGCATTCAAACTGCGGGTCTTGGAAGTGGTTAAGCTAGGGACGGGTATGCCTGCCATGTTTAGTGATGAAGCTTGCATGGAGGCCTTGAGTTACGGTTTGCCCCAGATTCCGGAAGAAAGAATTCGGGACTATCGAATCGTGGGCTGTGTTGAACTTGCTCCCAGAGGATTTCAAGGTCGAGTGAACGGCGGTTGGTTGAATGTGGCCCGGGTTGTGGATTTTGCCCTAAATAATGGGGTGGATCGATTGACAGGAAAACAATTAGGACCTCAAACTGGAGTGCCGAAAGAGCTCACAGATTACGATGCCTTATTGAAAGCCCTGCGCCGACAGGTAGCTTACGTCGTCGAACAGCAGGTGATTAATGCGGGAGTGGTGGACATGGTCCAGCGCCAGCATACGCCGCATTTGTTCTTGTCTTCTTTGGTAGAAGGGTGCATTGAGCATGGAAAAGATATTACCGAAGGCGGTTCTTTATGGGGGTTAACCCCTATTATGATCGTAGGCTTGGCAACAGCTGCCGATTCTTTGACTGCCGTTAAAAAACTGGTTATAGATGAACAGCGTTTATCCATGAGCGAACTTAAAGAAGCGCTGGACAGCAATTTTGACGGTGAAAAAGGGGAAGAAATCCGTGAGGCAATGCGATCAGCGCCTAAATATGGGAACGATGACGATGAGGCCGATGGCATGATGCAGGATTTGACCAGCATTTTGTTTGAAGAAATCGAACGCCACCGGGATATAGATCAACGCCCCTATACATCCACCATTTTATCCCTCGGTTCCACAGTTCCTCATGGTTGGAAAACGGGAGCGACCGCTGATGGTAGAAAAGCTACTACACCGGTATCCGACTCCATGTCTGCTTCCAGCGGTACTGATCAAGAAGGGCCTACGGCTATGCTGTTATCAGCCAGCAAGATTGATCAGCGTCGTTGTGTGGAAGGCAATGTGGTTAACCTGAAATTTAACCCCATGCTGATGGAAAAAGAAGAAAATTTGGAAAAGCTGGAAAAGACCTTGAGCGCTTATTTTCACGATCTTGCAGGCCAAGAAGTGCAGATTAATGTGGTAAGTGCGGACGTTCTGCGAAATGCCCAGAAAAAGCCCGAGGAATACCAGGACTTGATTATTCGGGTGGCCGGTTACAGTGCCCGGTTTGTGGAGCTGGCTAGAGAACTGCAAAACGATATTATTAGGCGAACGGAATATCAGCGCTTATAGTGCTTTACCCAGTATCTTAACAATTGTAACGCCCTGTTATCCTACTATCAATAACGGGGGTGGCCCTATGAAAAAAGCTGAACCAAGGCAAAACCCGCAAAAAGACAACCGGATAAATCAAACTGAAAGCCCAAAAAGGCCCCATCCAAAAGCTCCATCGAGCTCGTTTCCCTGGCTGGATGAGCAAGGGATGGTTTTTGATATTCAACGTTACAGTCTCCATGACGGCCCAGGCGTTAGGACTACTGTATTTTTGAAAGGGTGCCCCTTGCGCTGCCTTTGGTGCGATAATCCTGAGTCCCAGAACATGCAAGTGGAAAAGATGGGTAATAAAACAGTAGGCAAAAAAGTTGCGGTCAGAAAAGTCCTAGAGGTGGTGCGCCGAGATCTTGTTTTTTATCATCGCTCGGGGGGTGGCATGACTTTGTCAGGGGGCGAGCCATTAATGCAGCCGGATTTTGCTTCTGCCCTGGTGAAAGGGGCAAAAAAAGAAGGAATGCACGCTGCTGTCGAAACTTCTGGGTACCAAAATTGGGACAAGTTGTGGCAAGTGATCCAAAATGTAGATTTGGTACTGTTAGATTTAAAAGTAATGGATCAAGCCAGTCATAAAAAACTTACCGGCGTAGATAATAGCTTGATCCTAGAAAATGCCGAAAAATTGGCGGCAGCAGGCATGAAAATAATCTTTCGAATCCCTGTGATCCCGGGGTATAATAATGACAGAGCCAACCTTTTCCGTTCAGCTGCCTTTGCTGAAAAGATCGGTGTCAGAGAGATCCATCTATTGCCTTATCAGGCTTATGGCGAAAACAAGTACCTACAATTGGGACGCAAATATGAATTAAGGAACCTTAAACCACCTTCTGATGCACAGTTGGAAGAAATGAGTGCAGTGCTAAAACAAAACTTTCAAAAGGTGAAAATCGAAATAGTATAGTTACGACAAATAAAAGCATGCTCATTGGTTTAGCTGTGGAAGTCGGTCAAGAGCAGCTGAGTTTAAGGAATTCTTGTAGGGTTGCCATTTTCAGGGGATACACTCAATAAATGATGACAATCCCTATTAATACACTTCAAGATTGACTTGAAAAAACCCCAATAATACCTTAAAGTGGTTGTAGAAAGGTTCTTTTTTTGAGGGCTTTAGATGGTATCTAGAGATTGCCAAAGACAGAGACCCTCTTATATTTATAGATGGCCTGTTTTTTAATGATCTGGTTTGCCAATGGGAAGTAATGTAGAAAGCACAGTGTTATTTCTTTATAATCGAAATTAAGATGAAAAAGATGGGCGAATTGGGTAGTGGAGACAAAAGGAGGTTATAAAATGGAACTTAAACACATGTACATCGATGGCAAGTGGGTGGAAAGCAAAAGCGGTGAAGAAAGTGAAATTTTGAATCCAAGCAATGCTCAAGTGATTGCCCGGGCAGCAAAAGGGGATGATCAGGACGCAAAAAAAGCCATATCAGCTGCACGCGCAGCTTTTGATCGTGGAGAGTGGGCAAGATTGCCAGCTTCAGAACGCGGAGAACTCGTATATAATATTGGCAAACTTATTCGGCGCGATCGTGATGAATTGGCGCGCCTGGAAACATTAGATTCTGGTAAAACTTTGGCGGAAAGCCAGGAAGATATGGATGATATTGCCAATGTATTCATATATTATGGCGGTTTGGCTGATAAGTATGGCGGTGAAGTCATTGCATCGCCGATTGCCGATTCGGAAGCACGGGTAGTGCGCGAACCGGTAGGGGTGTGTGGCATGATTACCCCGTGGAATTATCCGCTTTTACAAGCTTCTTGGAAACTCGCGCCAGCGCTTGCTGCGGGGAACACCTTGGTATTGAATCCCAGCGAAATTACGCCTTGCACCACCGTGAAAATTTTTGAGTTAATGGAAGAAG
>CAZARY010000056.1:0-11183 GCA_964487675.1 uncultured Clostridia bacterium
CCAGGGGGTAATAGGGGATTTTCCCAGCCGGTGAAGTAAATTTCTGGTCTTCATTAACAATTTCCTCTGAGCGCTTATGCTTTTTCACAGTACCATCACCCTCCATAAAGATAATTAAGATCTATCGCCAGTTTTTCAGTTTACAAAATGGCCTTTAAAAACAGTGATTGAATGCCCATATAAATGAACCCTTTCACGTGAATACTCCACTTCAACTCCGACTGCGCCGCCTCTTTGAGAGGCTTGATATCCCCATAAAGCGTTCTTTTCTAGTTTTTGCCCCCAATAGGGAGCTAACAAGCAGTGGGCAGAACCAGTAACCGGATCTTCGTCCACACCAGCAGCCGGGGCAAAAAATCTCGAAATAAAATCATACGCTTCATCACTGCTTTGACTAGTAACTATCGCCCCCCTTTGGGTCACCTTCTCTAAAGCCTTTAAGTCCGGATTGACTTCCTGAACTGATTTGGGCGATGCCACTTCAACCAAGTGATCGTATCTGCCTTTCCCAACATAATTGACTGAGTTTGAATCGATCCCAAGCGCTTTCAATAGAGGTTGGGATTCTTTTTCTTCACTTTCTTTTTCTAAAGGAAAATCCAATTTAATTGTTTCCCCGTGTTTTTCAGCTCCTAAAGCGCCGCTTTTAGTGTGAAATTTAATGGCTTCATGACCGCTTTTATGGTACCCTTCTGTCAACAAAACATGGGCCGTAGCAATGGTAGCGTGTCCACATAAATCCACTTCCACAGTAGGGGTAAACCATCTAAGGCTATATTCTCCTTCAGGTAATGGTTCAACGAAAGCCGTTTCTGAAAGATTCATCTCCATCGCTACCTTCTGCATCCAATCTGCTGATTTCTCTTCCTCCAAGATACATACAGCAGCTGGGTTGCCGGAAAAAGGCGTCTTGGTGAAAGCGTCCACTTGAAAAATAGGAATTTTTTTCATTAGGCATAACCTCCTCCATATTTTAATTATATCTCTGTCTATCCCTGTGCTTAAGATAATTTTATTTTAACCAGGCATCTCAAATCAAATAGCAAAATGCCGAGTAGTTTGATGATTCAATCTATATATCCTAAGCTAAAAAATTCCCGTAGTTAAAATTATTCTAGCCGGAGCAAAAAAACTCCTGCAAGATTTCATCTTTAGGTTTATCATATAACAATTCCAAAGTATAATATAATACATAATGCTTGCAACCAAAACTTTGAAATACTCCTAAAGCTAAAGCGGCGGCCTTTCTGCTACAGTTTTTCGCAAAAATGGCTCCCTGATTTATCCCACTATATTTCTTTACAAAAAAGGATCCTCTCTTAAAGCTGTAGAACTTTTGTTAGTATAATAGTACGCGCGTTTGTTTATGATTATAAAACACAAGCAGACAGGAGCGTTGACGAAAATGAAAGCTGCTAAAGAAAAAATAAATTTAGCCATTCTTTTGGTTACACTGTCTTTGTTTCTCCTGGTCCATTATTTACCCTTTCCAGATACATTAACGTATGAAGCTCAAATTATGAGCACTATAGTTATAATGGCAGTTGTTTTTTGGGTCACTGAGTGTATCCCTATAGCTTTAACCGGCCTGCTCATCATTTTCATGCAAGCGATATTTAATATAAAGCCTCTTAGCGAAGGACTAAACTATGTTTCTCATCCCATATTCACCTTGGTTTTCGCTGGGTTTGTGATTGCAGCCGCCATTTCCAAATACGAAATCGATAAAAGGATTAGTTTACAGATTATCCTTTTCATGGGGGAAAGAACGGATAGGCTAATACTTGGGATGATGATCGCAACTGCTTTTCTTTCTATGTGGGTTTCAAACACGGCAGCCACAGTCATTATGCTCCCAATTGCTATTGGAATTATAAAACTCGCCAGGGTAAACTCTGGTTCCAATTTTTCCAAAGCCATGGTCATTGGGGTAGCTTTTGCTGCAAACGTGGGAGGCATGGGGACACCTGTGGGAACACCCGCCTGCACTATTACTATTGCATTTTTAGAGGATATGGCGAATATCCATATCAGCTTTCTAGAGTGGTCCATGAGAGCTGTACCTATTGTAATAGTTCTCATCCCTATTACCTGGAAACTGATTAGTTCAATCATTTTTCCTCTTGAAATTCCAAAAATTCAAGGGGGAACAAACATGGTCAAACAGCAATTGTATGAAATGGGTGAATTAACTGGAACAGAAAAGAGAGTCATGGCGCTATTTACCCTGGCTGTTTTATTGTGGATTCTAGATACATTTCTACCATTAATAGAAGAGTGGATGTATGTTGCTTCTATGATAAATGGGTTTATTTTTTTAATACCCGTTATTGGCGTCATAACCTGGAAGGAAGCAATGCAGGAAATAAGATGGGGGCTTTTCTTTTTAATAGGCGGTGGTTTGGCCCTGGGTTCGGGTTTAAAAGAAACCGGTGTCATCCAGATTATAACTGAAGCTATGGCATTCTTATTTGAGGGCTTGGGGATTTATTTAATAGTAATTCTAATCACATTAATCTCGGGATTGTCTATAACATTTTTCTGCAGTTTTTCTGTCACTGCCACAGCCCTTGTCCCCATCGCAATAGGACTTGCTTTCCAACTTGGCATTGATCCAGCACTTCTGGGAATATCAGCTGGATTGGGGTCTTGTTTGGCTTTTTTGCTTCCGGCAAACGCTGCGCCCAATGCTATTGCTTACAGCCATGGATATTTTAAAACCATGGAAATGACCAAGGCGGGTGTCCCACAAATGCTAATTTCTATTGTTGTTGTCACCCTTTTTAATGTGTTATGGGCTGCGATTTTATAACCCACTTGATCTTTTAAACGTTTATAAGTATTCGTGAACCTCTCATGGCTTAAGTCTTGAGAATGCGGGGCGACTTTTTCAAACCGATACATAGATCTTACCCAGTTGACACAATCTCAAAGCTATAGCAGTGGGTTTTCTACTCCAGTATCTCGTAAAAATCCGCTCAGCGGCAGCAAAATGATAAAACATTTTATCCGCCTGATCTTACTAGCAGCTGCTCTAGTTTATAATATCCCAATCTTCCTGAAATTTTTTTAATCTTTCAATGGCTTCATGGGGGAGTCCATGATCTCTTTCAGGTATCTCAACCTCTGTAGAAACATCAAATAACGGCGAGGAATAGTATTTGTGGCCAGTATCAAATAAAACGGTTACCACCTGCATAAAAGAGGGATGTTTTTCAAGTAGTTTTTTTACCGCAGCAATATTGCAGCCACTCGAAATGCCGACAAGTAACCCATCTCGAGCACAAAGCTTTTTGGCTTCTTTTATTGACTCCTCTGAAGAGGTGGTGATCACACCATCTACAAGATCAAGCTCTAAATTATCGGGTAAAAAACCATCCCCTATTCCTTGTATTTCATGGCTACCCCATTTCATTTCAGTAAGAATAGGACATTCAGCAGGCTCCACTGCATAAATTTTTATCTGGGGATCTTTTTCTTTTAAATACTTGCCTACACCGGACAATACCCCACCAGAACCAACAGCTGCAACGAAAACATCTATGTTCCCATTCGCTTGTTCCCATATTTCCGAAGCCGTATTATAGTAGTGGGCTTGTGGATTATGAATATTGCGGAACTGATTTGGATACCAGTACTTATTAGGCTCTTCTTTTATAATCTTTTCTATCTCTTGTAATGACAGGTCCTGGTCACTTTCCCCGCCGGGGGTGAAAATTATCTTCCCTCCATAAGCTTTAATATTCTTTTTCCTCTCTTCTGACATGCCTTCTGGCATCACAATAATTACTTCATACCCTTTTTGGCGGCCAATCATAGTACAAGCAGCGCCCGCATTACCTGTAGAGCCTTCAATAATGACCATATCCTTTTTAAGCTCACCTGACTGCTCTGCCTTTTCGATCATGTTTAAATAAATTCTGTCTTTGTGGCTTCCTGAGGGGTTGATGAATTCAGCTTTACCAAAAACTCTTTGCCCTCCACTAAAAGAAAAATTAAGCTCAATTAAAGGGGTATGGCCTATTATGTCCAGCACGTCTTTAGGAAATAGATTGTTTTTAGAACCCAATATTCTCACCTCCAATTATATAGGTCTATTTGTTCCTAGGTGTGCCCAGGATAGGAGTGATATCTTCATAATACTAGATTACCACACCAATAAAAATAGTTACCTGAAATCCACGCTGTTTTTATTCGGAATTTCAAGTAACTATTAAGCAGCTTTAGTATAAATTTTCTTCTTTCCACTCACTTCACTAACTAATTCTTCAATACTCATTTGCAAACCAGAAACAAAGATCCTTATAAATCATTGTGCCTGTGTTCTCTTATAACAGTACAGGTGCCAAATAGGATGATCCCAAGCAGGAGCAGTGTTATATAAATGCCAGATCCTACACCAATAATGCCAACAAATCCTTCAAAAAATAATACTATGAAAAGTAATGTCAAAATAGCTTCAAATACTTCGTGGAGCTTGGTTTCAATTAAAGCGTCTACCTTGCTCTTAACTTTAAAAGTTCCATATAGATCTACTAACCAGTTGCCCCTAACTTCTTTAGCTTCTTTATTCACTTGTATTCTCTCCTCTCTTTACCTTTAGCTATTTGTTTGTAATGTTACTTATATTATAAACCTATTTATAAAAAAAGTCTATTATTTTATTTTTCTTTTGAATGTTTAGTCGACATGTGAACCTTTCATGACTAAAATCACGAGAATGCGCGACGACTTTTCAAAATAATTTGACGTATCTGAAGCGTTTGCTAAAATAAAGTTAGTAATTGATGAGGCGATTTTGATCTCTTAACTTTTTCTTGAGATTTATTTCTTATTACAATCTTTTATGTGGGAGGCATACACCATTGACCTTTATAAGTGCTATCATTGCTTTTGGCGCGCTGATACTAGTATATGTTTTGTCAAACATTTTCATAAATGTAGGTTTAATGATTTGGCTCAGCCTATATTTGGTTATTTGGTACATTGGGTTTTCCCTTGCAAAAGCTTATTTTTACAAGTCCAGGTATTAACCAAAGAGTTTCCCTTTCTGTTTCGTGCTATTTAACCATCTATGATCAATTATTTCGAATCGTTTCCCTTCATTCAGCCAGATTGACCAGATCTTATAAGAATAATCTTCTGAAAGGATGTTACTATGGGCTTAATCATATTTTTTTTGGTGATTATTATAGTGGGATTATTGTGGATTGGCTATTTGTTTAGAAGTGCAGTAAGCGCAGTAATACAAATTTTTAAAGATAATAACGCACTGGATGCCAGCCATTCTTTAAACGCTCATGAAATTTATATCGGGGGACAAAAGCCAGTAGAAAGATTATATAAAATGCCTGATTACAGGCCTTTCGCGTTCCAGTTTTTAAGATCTAAAAATATTATCAAGCAAGCGGGTAAGAATGAATTATATTTATCAAAAGAAGAATTCACTTCTTATTATGAACGCACCAACCTTCTGATGAAGCTCCTCCTTCCTGGCAAACAAATCAGCTAATGCAGTGGATTTTCTATGCAGTTTCTCCTAATTACCAGAAAAATGTTAATTATTCAATTGTTAAAGTAGGATTTTTAAATAATTTGTAGAATTACTAATATGAATGTGAATTGTGTATTATATATTGCATATTGTGTGTATTAAAGCAAATTATTATACATTAGTATTTTTTAAAGCCGTCTCAATGAATTATAACAAGGAGATATGTTGAATGTATAACGAAAACAGTCCATCCAATAAAGACAAGCTGACAGCTGCCAATCTGACCCAACTTATTAACCAGGTATCAGGGGTCATCGAGTCTAAGATCACCGTAGATAAAGATAATTTTATTCAAGAAATTTACGTGCTAGCTGATAAAACCAGGTCGGCCAAACAGATAGTAAGAGACATCGAAACCGCCACCGCTGTTGAATTTGATTCCCAATTAGACCACCGAAAGATCAGCGTGGTTCAGTTAAATAATGACTACCTGGCCGATACAAAAAAGGAAAAGCCTCGATTGGTGTTTAAGAATATAACAACTGAATTCTACAGCAAATTTTGTAGAATTGTGGTAGAACTAGAAGACAAAGAAAATAAGAGAACATTTAGTGCAAAAGCAGAAGGAGCGAATTCAAAATCCAATCAACTCAAGCTCGTTGCAAAAGCTGTACTGGAAGTAATTAAAAAAATATACGACCCCGGGTGCGACTATTACGCTCTAGACTTGGAAGATGCAGCGGTGGTATCATTTTCCTATCGCGATATTGCCCTGTCTTCTGTTTCAATGGTAAAAAACAACGGGGAAGAAACGTTAATCGGTTCCTGCGTGGTCAATGCCGATAACAAAACAGCAGTGGCAAAAGCCACCTTGGACGCGGTGAACAGAAGAATCTCTTATATATTTTAACCTCTGATAGAGTAAAACAAGGGCCCAGTTTCATTGGTCTGTATTTCATAAACAAAAATTATGACATTCATTTGATCAACTCTAACATTTTAATGAGCGGAGCGGTCTCCCGCCTATTTAGCGGAACTGGCGGAGTCAGGATTCAATGGGGGGAGACCAGATGGCCAAATTAACGCTGATCCTAATTACCCTTATGGGGTTAGTGCTCGCAGGTGGCGCTCGTTTTACCTGGGGCGGCGGATAATTTAAACTGATAAACTGGGCCCTTGTTTGTTAAAGATCAGGCATATCTCAACCCCGACTCAAACATTTTAGATCCAGGTTTTATTTACCATAAATTGGGTAATAGCCCCGTCCATACTGTTGAGGTGTGATACATGTCTTTTCGATTAAAAGCGCTCTTGACTTCTATTATACTTATCGGAACCGTCATTATATTCTTCTCTATCATGGAAGTTGTTGCAGCCTTCACTTTTTCCATTATTTTCTTTGTAATACTGGTATTTTTTTCCGAGGAACTTTCCGTTCCCCTGCCCAGAGAAGGATCGGGCTATGTATCGGTAAGCTATGCCCTAGATTTAGCCAGTATTATAATCTTTGGCCCATTAATAGGGGCTTTCATTGCCAGCCTAGGTACTGTATCCACCAAACAATGGAAGCTGCCCTGGTATGTGATTGCTTTTAACTTTTTTCAGATAGCTGTGGTGGCATTCCTGGCGGGAATCACTTTTGAAGCTACAGGTGGTACTTTTGGATATATTTACATTCCCGATGAAATAATCCCGCTGATCTGCGCCTCCGCTATCTATTTTTTACTGAATACCATTTTGGTCACACTGGCCATAGCTTTTAATAATGACCAATCTATTTGGGATGTATGGAGCGTGAACTTTCGCTGGGCCGTTCCCAACTATGTCACTTTGGCCCCGCTGGGGATATTAATTGTTTTCGTTTACCAGGAAATCGGGATTTTAGGATTAATTCTACTGTTCCTGCCTTTATTGGTCGCTCGGCAATCCTTTTCTATGTACATGAAAATGAGAGAGGCCTATTTATCGACTATCAAAACGCTGAGTCAAACCTTGGAGGCAAAAGACCAATACACCAGCGGCCACAGCATCCGAGTCGCGGAACTGGCAAAGGAAATGGGTAAAAACCTAAACCTACGGGCAGATAAACTAGAAACCATAGAATATATCGCCATACTTCACGATATTGGGAAAATAGGGGTGCCTGAGCAAATTTTAAATAAACCCGCCAGCCTGAATACCCAGGAATTTGAAAAAATCAAAGACCACCCGGTCTTGGGCCAAAAAATAATTGAAGACGTGGAGTTTTTATCTGCATACTCCAGTGTGATCAGGCATCATCACGAAAGATACGATGGCAGAGGCTACCCTGATGGTTTAAAAGGAGAAGAAATTCCAATGGAAGCTCGTATAATTGCAGTAGCAGACACTTTTGATGCCATGACCACCAAACGCAGCTATCGTGAGGCCATCGACAAAATCGCCACCTTAAGGGAAATAGAGCTTCAAAAGAGCAAGCAATTTGATCCGCAGGTCGTGGAAGCTCTAAAAAAAGTCCTTCTAGCCAGGGAAGCCATCAGCAGGGAAGATTTAAAACGACTAGAAGAAAAAACGACTTCCACTGAAGCCGAGGTGTTTTGATGCTGGCAGAAGGAATCATAGCCCCGATTATCATAGGAATTTTTTGCGGCAAATCAATTCGAAGCCTGGAAAGGCTTTCATTCAAAGGGCTTCCTTTTTTGTTCCTGCCTCTTTTTCTCCGGTTCGCTACCTACTATTTAGCCAGCCGAGGAATCGATTTTTTTATCACCTACGGGGGTATAATTCAAATTGCTGCTTTCGGACTTTTGCTCGCCTTCTTTATTTTAAACCGGCATCAAAAAGAATTAAATTTCGTCCTAATAGGCGTTATATTAAATATTATGGTCATCGCCGCTAACGGGGGCGTCATGCCAGTATCGGAAACGGCTATGGAGATGGCAGGTATTACCGAAACTCCTACTGGGACTCATACATATTTGGAGGAAGGCACCACATTTCCCCTTTTAAGCGATGTAATCCCTATTCCGGAGCCATACCCCTTCCCAAAAGTGGTCAGCATAGGAGATATAGTCATTTCAGCTGGGGTATTTCTTTTAATTATTAGAACCATGTTTAGCAGCTCTTGCAGCAATGAAAACACCGCTGTCGGTGATGTTTCTAACCAAAGGTAAGTGCGGCCTATGGTAGAATAGAAGTTTGGAGTTGACCCTCCTTAAGTAATAAAACTTTTTTACACAAACCATCCCAAAAACAGCAACTTTTTTCTCTTTGAAACGCTTTAGAAGTAAAAGCACTGTAAAAAAATTTGAGAGGAAAGAAAAATAATGAAAAAATATCCTTAGCCCTTCTATTAGTTGCTTGCATAATTTTATTTTCTCCCGGGACAACCCTAGTGTTCAATCGACCAAAATTGGTATCTGTGCGATTTTTTATTGGGAACACAATTACTCCCGAATTATTCACGGAATTTAAAAAATATATGACTCAAGAATTTTTAAACTAGCTGAAAAAGCTTTGTTTCGAAGGTTTATTTAAAAATTTGATTAACAGCGCAAATGCTTAAAAATGCTTATAAAAAGGTTTGATTTTCAAAACGAGGTATGCTACACTTGTGATGAAAAAAGTTGTTGTGAATATTATTAAAAGTGGCAAAATTGATCTAAAAAAAGATGGAGATAACTTATTTCCAATTTACGAGATTCAATTTAATCAGTTGTCAAAAAAAATACACCATAAGAGAAAAAATATGATTCTCTATACAAAGAGTAAATTGATGTAAATTTCTAGAGGATAGGGGTCCAGTAGTTCCATTTAGAAATTCATCTTTTAAAAATTAATCAAGCAGCATATTTTTTCTAGCTTTTAAGAATTATTTTATGGTAGGTTTTTTTGTTTGTCCACATAGCAAAGGGTATCCTAACCCAAATATTAGCTAGAGCTCGTACACCCTCGTGATGCTGTTTTCCTCCTTAGACGTTACTATTGCCGATCACAACCAGGATTTCATGTTTAGTATCGGCCCAATCAGCCCCAACAAAGTACCTCTTAAACCTCATAGTAGTGATGATTTTAGTAGCAGTGGTATTCCTCGTCTAGCATCGGTGCTCGAGGCACAACTACTCTATAGTCCGATATTGCTGCTCATGGGATCCGGAGAAGAAATTTCATTATTAAACACTCCACTGACTAGGGGGATTGTTCTTTCCCTAGATGTCCATCTTTTACTTTATTGCTACGTGGTCCAAGAGGGGCTTTTCTGCCCTTCTATAAAAAACTATAATAGAGGAGGGGGGAGTTTAATTGGCTGTTTCAAGAAATTTGTTGGTGTTTTTAGTTGTAGCGTTACTGAGTGTAGGGATAGTGTTTGCAGGATGTGCACCAGAAGAAGAGGTAGAGCCAGAAGAAGAGGTTGAACCAGAAGAAGAAGAAGTTGAGCCAGAAGAACCTGAATACCCACGTGCTCTAAATTATGTGGTTACACACACCGCATCTGGTTGGTACATTTGGGCTTCTCAACACACTGCACTAGCTAACGAGAAATCAGACATACTTGATTTAACGCTTCTTGAGTCAGGTGGAGCAGCTGAAGCTTTTGAAATGGGACTTGAAGGCATGGCTGAAATCTTTAATTCTGATGGAGTTGAAGCCGCAAGAGCTTATAGGGGAGAAGGCTATGACGAGCCGTATGAGGATCTTAGAGGTATAGGCCCAATGGTCTCAGCACCAAATGTTCTTTCAGTAAGAGCAGATGCTGACATAGAAAACTTCGAAGACTTGGACGGAAGACCAATTAACCCAGGAGGAATGGGAACTGCTACTGAAATGATTACAGAAGATGTTATGGAAATTTTAGGTATTGAACCGGACTATCAGAGAATGGGTATGGATGATGCAGCTGATGCTTTTAGAGACGGAGAGATTGATGCTTTCTTTAAAACAGCTGCGGCACCTGATGCCCCCGATGCCTTGATCGAAGAACTGCAAATGACCATGGATTTAGAGGTTATTTCCCTAACAGAAGAACAAAAAGAAAAAATTGAGGAAGCAGGGATTTTCACTTACGTGACACCTGCCGGCACTTATGAAGATCAGGATGAAGATATCACTTCTAAAGGTACTGCTTATTTAATTAATGCTTTCGCAGACTCAGTAACAAATGAGGAAGCGTATGACATTGCTTATATCATTTTTGAACATCAAGATCTACTAAGAGAAGCTGCCCCTGGTCCTGGGCTTGATGACCCAGTAGAATTGGCATTTGATGTATATGGATATCCCCTTCATGCGGGAGTAATTGAGCTGTTGCTAGATATGGGATATGATCTGGACGAAATCCCCGATGACTTGATCCCACCAGAATTTGAAGAATAAAGAGTCACCGATATTTATGTCAATGTCATACTTGATGTATCACATTTAAAATGAAAAATTAGGGGTGGCTTATCAATAGCTACCCCTAATTTTATATAAAGCAAAATAATAAAAACCTATTTTTTAGAAATATCTAAACTATAAAGAAGGATTTACATCCTAGATTCTCAGAGAATTATCCCTATGATTATGTAAAAACCTTTTTTAAACAGCATTTTTACAATTACTTTGCGTGACTTTCAGCCCCTTCCTTGGATTATTTTACCAAGGTAATGGGGGCGTCTATTTTGTCTTTTGTTTATGTTAAAAACAAGAAAAATGGTGTCACTTATGTTTA
>CAZARY010000057.1:0-11167 GCA_964487675.1 uncultured Clostridia bacterium
TTTTGGGCTGCGTTAAAACTCCCTCACTGCGTTCGGTCAGACAGTTAACGCAGCCTTTCCAAAATCGGTCCGCTGGTATGATCTTGAGCAAAATAATATTCGCTCAAGCATTGCAACACACATTTAATTTGCTTCCCTGAGTTAACTTAATAGCCAAATTATATTTTCATTTCGCTGCGTTCACAATGTTAAAGTTCTAAGTGTCATGTATAAACAGGAAAAAATTTCTGATCTTACAATGTTTGAGTTGAGCTTTCTACTGCGCTTTCTTCTGCTTGAATAATGCCAGTAAAACGGTTTTTAAAGCTAGGTTAACTTTTTGACCGAGCACAGAAAGCAAGTCTTTGCAATCCAAATTCGGTATCATAATGCTGCCTGTCCAGTAAAAGAGTAAATGAAAGTACTGCTACACCAGCTACAGCAAAATAAGCATCCTATCTAACTTGATATATCTTTTAAAACAGTATTTTATGCCTTCTCATACCAATATTCAGCGCTAATCCAACTGCCAGCATATTCATAATCAAGGAACTCCCCCCATAACTAATAAACGGCAAAGGCAATCCGGTCAGTGGCATCATGCTTACCGTCATACCGACGTTAATCACTAATTGGAATAAGAACATTGCAGCAATACCACCGCAAATAATTGTTCCATAAGAATCCTTTGATACATAAGCAATTTTTAAAATCCTATAAATCATGAGTAAGTACAGTATGATCACAACCAAAGCTCCAACAAACCCTAATTCTTCGCCAACTACTGAAAAAATAAAATCCGTATGGGCTTCCGGTAAAAAATCCAATTGGTTTTGTGTCCCTTGAAAAAGTCCTTTGCCAGTAGTTCCACCAGATCCAATAGCCACCAAGGAATGCCAAAGTTGAAAACCATCACCAAGTGGATCAAGATCCCCTGGATTAAGAAAAGCTATTAACCTATTGCGCTGATAATCTTGGAGGAAAAACCACATGGGTATCATCATTAGTATACCCAATCCAATCAATCCAAAGATGTATCTAAATTTGACTTTATGAAAAAACAAGATGCCAATAAAAATCGCCCCAAAAACCATAGCCGTACCTAAATCAGGCTGAAGAAAAATTAACCCTACCGGCACACCCACGTGTAACAAGGGGATGGAAAGATCATAAAAAGATTCTATTGTTTCTTCCCTATCTACCAGGTATTTTGCCAGCGTGATAATGATAATAAGTTTCGCAAATTCTGATGGTTGTAAATCAATTATCCCCAAGCTAATCCATCTCTGTGCGCCTTGGCTGGTTCTACCAATGTGAGGTAGAAAAACCGCTGCTAAAAGCATTAAATTTACGTAATATAGGGGCTTGGCCACCCTCAATATGCTATAATAATCTATGCTAAGAACAGCCAGCAATAACATTAACCCTACGACAAAAAACGTACCCTGACGGCGAGTAAAATAATATGGATCCCCTGTTGCGTTATATTGTGTGGCACTGGTGATTACAATAATCCCAATAATTGAAATTATTACCACAATTATTAGGAGGGGATAGTCAAAATTTCGCAGCAATTTTTTATCGATCATAGGCTTTCAACCCCACTCCATTTCACTCTTGCTTTCTTTTGATATTTTTCACGATCATATTGGCTTCCAATTGAGCTGAATTTTGACCTCTGGTCAACTGAACCTGACTGGATTCCTCGTCGATCTCCATGTATTTATTGATCACGTCAATAATTTCTTGCTTTACTTCTTGGAGTAATTCAGGAGAAAGGTGAGCCCTATCATGGATAAGTAGTAACCTCAACCTTTCCTTCGCCACATCTTTGCTAACATTCTTTCTGAACAAGTCTGCTCACCCCCTAATTGGCAAAACCGATGAATTTCTTTAACTTTGCCATAAATCTTTCATTGCTCTCCATATTCATCAACGGTATTTTTTCTCCAAGTAATCTTTTGGTAATATTTTGATAGGCTCTACTCGCCTTCTCGCCTGCTTGGTTAACCAGTGGGTCTCCTCTATTGGTTGAGACAATCACCTGTTCGTCATCGGGAACAACTCCAAGCAATTCAATTGACAGTAGTCCCACAATATCGTCAATGTTTAACATATCATTCCGATGAACCATCTCAGGTTTGATCCTGTTGATAATTAAAAAATGATTATGTATATTTTCTGCTTCCAACAACCCGATAATCCGATCAGCATCTCGGGCTGCTGTGACTTCTGGCGTGGTCACTACGACAGCCCGGTCTGCACCGGCTATGGCATTCTTAAAACCCTGCTCAATGCCTGCCGGGCTATCAATCATAATATAATCAAAGTTTTCTTTGAGTTTATTGCATATATTTTGCATCTGTTCTGTGCTAATCGCTGATTTATCCTTTGTCTGCGCTGCCGGAAGTAAATACAATCCCGGAAATCGTTTATCCTTGATCAGTGCCTGTTCCAACCTGGCGTTGCCTTCTGTGACGTCAACTATGTCATACACAATTCGATTTTCCAACCCCATAATCACATCTAAATTCCGCAGCCCAATATCCGCATCTATAAGCACAACCTGTTTATCTTGTAAAGCCAGACCAGTTCCCAGGTTAGCCACCGTAGTCGTTTTTCCTACGCCACCTTTTCCGCTAGTAACCACAATGACTTCGCCTTTTTCTCCCATTCAAATCCCTCCTATTCATCTTTAAAGTGCCCAGAAAAGTCTTTGCCAGTTAAAGTTTCAACAACTATTTGGCTCCCCTGTATAAATGCTATTTCCGGCTGTTCTGGCTCTAATTCTTCATTTTCAGGTGCCCTGGAAACAAGCGCAGCTATTCTCAGCTGTCCTGCCATTAATTTTAAAGCAGCTATTGAAGCGTGATCATTGCCTTTGGCACCCGCATGACAAACACCCTTCAATTCTCCAAGAACTATTATGTCACCCCCTGCCAGAAGTTCAGCTCCTGGGTTGACGTTTCCCAGCACCAATATAGTTCCAGGGAATTCTATTTTCTGCCCGGACCGAACTGTTCTCTTTATTACCAGGCAATTTTCCATTTGGTAATCTTGCTGTACAGTTTTTGAACCTGTATTTTGTCTCGTTTTAGTGGGGACTTTTGCCAAAACTTCCCCATCTTCTGTCAGAACTTCAGTTAATTCTAGACGATCCTGGTTGGAAAATAAACCCGTCAAACGATTTAGTTCCGCCATATCAAAAGGCCTATTTTTTACCTGCACTTTCACAGTTCCATGCTGAAAAAACCCCCCTGAATTAAAAAGTCTTTGTTCAAGATTTGTCACTAATTCTTCTATTGGGGTATTGCCATCTAATATAATCAGAAGTCCATCTTTTATCCCTTTAATTTCTACCGGGTTTCTTTCAAAGTTCATAGACTCACCCTTTTTTAAAATAACTTTTATTCATCTACGTATCCAGCAGGGTCTTCTATCTCAAATATTTCCTCCATTTCCTCTTCTTCAATGAGCCCAAAATAATAATCCACCATAGTTCTTGCCACAGGCACTGCATTACTTGATCCTCCGCCATTTTCAATAAAAATGCTGAAGGCGATTTCTGGATCATTAAAAGGAACAAACCCAACCATCCAACTGTGGGAAGGCGAACCGTCTACTTCTGCCGTTCCTGTTTTTAGCCCTACGTCGAAAGGCAGATCCTGAAAATGCCAACCAGCGGTGCCTCCCAGTTCTCCTACTTGCCGCATACCTTCTCGAACCGTGTCCCAGGTCCGATCGCTTACTTCTAGAGAATTTAATATGTCGCCGCCTCGATTTTCAACAACATTACCTTTATGATCGGTAATTTCACTGACCAGATAGGGACGATAATGCGTTCCTTTATTGGCAAGCATAGCTGCGTAATTTGCTTTTTGCAAGGGAGTAAAAGTATGATACCCTTGCCCCATAGCTGCAATAATTGTTTCTCCTGGATACCAGGCCTGATACTCTGGTTCCTGATAGCGCTGCATCTTATATTCCGGGCTGGCCACAATGCCCTGGCGTTCGCCGCTTAAATCAGCCATCCCGGTCCTAGTACCCAGGGTGAATTTTCGGCTCCAATCCGCCATGGTTTCTATGCCCATCCTATGGCCCATTTCTGAGAAAAACACGTTTGATGAATACTTTAATGCATCGATTATGTTAATTCTCCCCAGGGCCCTCCCTTGAAAGTTCTGGGGATGAGGTGGATTCCAGTAGCGTCCCTCATCAACAATAGTTTCATAAGGTGTTACATGCCCCTCTTCAAGAGCCGCTATTGCCGTAAGCATTTTGTAGGTAGATCCTGGAGGAAAAGTCTCTGAAATTGCGCGATTTCTTAAGGGGCGAAGTTGATTCTGAGCCAATTTTGTGTAGTCCTCAAAGAAAGTATTGGGATTATACTTTGGGATGCTGACCATAGATAAAATTTCACCACTATGGGGATCCATAATCACGCTCGAGGCTCCCACTGGATAATCATCACCAAAATCTTCTTCTGACCTTATTTCTCTTCGGGCTTTTTCCAGTAGGTCTACCATAAAGTCTTGGAGTTCATAATCTATCGTAAGATGAAGATTTTTCCCCGGCACAGGCTCTTCCTCACCTAAGTTTTCTATGATTCTTCCGAAACGATTTACCTCCACCTGACGGATGCCACTTTCTCCACGAAGATACTCTTCAAAGGTCTTTTCTACGCCTGACTGACCTACCTGATCTCCCGGACGATAACCTTCTTCTCTCAATCCCCCTTCTAACTGCTGTTTGGTAACTTCTCCTGTATAACCTAAAATATGGCTCATTATTTCTCCTTGTGGGTATTCCCGTTCTGGCTGTGTTTCAATAATAACTCCAGGGAGATCCGTCCTATTTTCCATAATATGGGCAACCTGTTCAAATGTAAGGCCGGATTTAAGCTGCACAGGCTCAAATTGCCTATACCTCTGAGAATAGATCCGTTCTTCTATAAACCCTTCACTTAAATCCAAGTACTCGCTCAAAAAATCAACAATATATTCTTTGTCCTCCTGTTCCACATCCATTAACGAAACTGTGTAGCCAGGCATATTTTTTGCCATTGTTTTACCGTCTCTGCTGTAAACCTCTCCTCGTGGTGGTTGAATGGTTATACGCCGGATACGGTTCTCTTCAGAAACGGTTTCATAGTAGTCCCCTTGATATACCTGTAATTGAGCTAATCTACCCACCAGGGCCAAGCATAAAAAGACTGTTATAATGAAAAATATTTGTAATCTTTTAAAAACATCCTTATCCCGAGCCAACTAATAAACCCCTCCGTAAAACTTAGTAATTAAACAAGTATCCACTTTTCTTTAAATACCTCTGAATTAAGGGGAAAAATAGAATACCCAAACCAGCTTGAATAAAGATTAATAAAACTCGCTGGCCGTGAAAAACTTCAGCCAAAGGAATATTTATAGCGAAGACCAGTTCTATCAACACCCAATATATTAACTCAAACAACCCACTGCCAATGACCAGCATAACAAATAAATTTGATGCACTGTAAGTAAATATCTTTAAGGAAACAAGATACCCAATAAAATATACAACCACCATATATGAGACCCCGTGCACCCCTATTGCTCTACCTATTATTATATCATGGATCAATCCGACAATAAGCGCTAATATGCCTCCTTCTACCCTGCCAATAATCGCTGAATATATCAAAAGAAGCACAAGAGTCAAATCAGGTATCTCCAGATACACCCCTAGTCCCACCCTGGCGCTGCTAAATATAATGAGTCCTATTCCAAAATAAACGTGTCTCATAACTGCCACCAACTTTATGCCCTGTTATTTTACATTTCAATTCTCTTCACTTGAGGCCGGTTCATCGACAATTTCACCGTTTTCTATTTCTAAACCCGTATCTCCACTTTTGACCACGAAAACTTCTTCCAAGGTACTAAATTTTACAGCAGGCTCGATTATGGCACGATTTGTGAAGCCGCTCATTTCTTCTTTTATTTCCTCCACATGACCAACCAAAAGTCCTTTAGGAAAAACTGGTCCAACACCAGAGGAGATAATATTTTGGCCTAGGGAGATTTCTGCGTCCTTTGGAATATTAATCATTTGAAGTTTGCTGCTCTCTATACCTTCCCCTTCTACCATACCCATCTCTCGGCTTTCTTGTACCATGCCGCTCACCGCGCTATCTGGATTTATAATTAATAAAACTTTGCTTGTACTACTGCTCACAGAGGTAATATGCCCAACTAGCCCTTCTGTATTTATAACCGGCATATTTTGTTTTACCCCCTGGTTTTTCCCCCTGTTAATGACAATAGTTTGATTCCAAGTATCTGGAGAGCGGCCTATAACCTGAGCAGGTTCTAATGCAAACGCTTCCCTTTCTTGAAACTCCAGCATCTCTCTTAAACGCTGATTTTCCTGTTTTAATTCTTCTGCTACCAATGCCGCTTGTTCATATTCTTCAACTTTTTGCCGTAATCGACGGTTTTCCGCACTTAGATGCTGCAATTCCGCAATAAAGTTATAGGCCGCCTGAACTCGGCCGCCTATGCTGCTAAATAAAGTTTGGATTGGGCTGGTCACAGATATCACTGCATTTTCTATGACCGTATCCTGTTCTCTTTCGCCACTGGTCCAGCCGATAGTCATCAAGAGGAGAATAATGACAACGATAAGCCCTATTGCTTTTTGGTATTTTATAAAGGGAGCAAACACGCCCTGCCCCTCCTAACTAATCTTTTTAGAGTTCATGGTGACCTTTTCCAATAACTCCATGTTATCCAGCACTATTCCCGCACCGATCACCACAGAATCCAATGGACTTTCAGCCAGCATAACTGGCATACCGGTTTCGTTGGCTATCAATCTAGTCATTCCCTTTAAAAGGCTGCCGCCTCCAGTTAAAACAATTCCTTTATCCATGACATCAGAAGACAGTTCGGGAGGGGTTTTTTCTAGGGCTAGCTTGATTGTTTCTATAATATTTGAAATGGGTTCATGTAACGCTTCTGAAATTTCCTCCGCCGTAATCGTCCTATGCTTCGGCAATCCTGATACCAAGTCCCTCCCTTTGATTTCCATTTCATCATATTGTTCCAGATAAGCATGGCCAATGGTCATTTTTATTTCTTCCGCAGTTCTTTCTCCTATCAATAAATTATATTTCTTTTTCAAATACTGGATAATTTCTTCATCCATCTCATCTCCGCCCAAGCGAATAGATTCACTGGTTACAATGCCCCCTAAGGAAATGATGGCCACTTCCGTAGTTCCGCCGCCGATATCAGCTATCATACTGCCAGTGGCCTCTTCTACCGGAAGACCTGCGCCAATGGCTGCTCCCATAGTTTCTTCAATAAGATGTGCTTCACGGGCACCGGCCTGGTTTGTCGCATCCAAAACCGCTCTCTTTTCTACTTCTGTAACACCTGAAGGGACACAAATCATCACTCGGGGCCTTAAAACAGATTTTCGCCTGTAGGCTTTATTAATAAAATGCTTTAGCATAGCCTGCGTTACATCAAAATCCGCAATAACACCATCTTTCATAGGTCTGATTGCTGCTATGTTTCCAGGCGTTCTACCTATCATATTTTTTGCTTCTTTTCCTACAGCCAGCACTGTTCCATCATCTTTTCTCATAGCCACCACTGAGGGTTCTCGTAAAACAACGCCTTTTCCTTTAACATAAACCAATGTATTTGCTGTTCCCAGATCGATGCCAATATCTTTTGAAAAATAGTTTGTAATAGCTTTCATGTGTAAACCCCTTTCCCAAAATTGTATAAAGTATTAAAACAACACTAAATGTTTATGGTTTCTCGCGGTTAATTGCATGATATAGGTTGAGCGGCAAGAAACCCTAAAGTTCATTTATAGTTTGACCATCCATTATTTTATTGTATTATATCAGTCCGGAATTATAAAAGGCAACAGCATGGGCAAATTAAAGCAGTTTTTCCCTGGAAAAACTGAAAAATTGTTCGCCGCCAATAATCACATGGTCTAAAACTTTTATCCCTAACAGTTCACCTGCATCTGCTAAGCGCTCAGTAAGTTGAATATCGTCATGGCTTGGCTTCGGATGGCCGCTGGGATGATTGTGAACTAAAATAATGGCCGAGCTTGATGCTCTTATGGCTTTTTGAAAGACTTCTCGGGGATGGACTACTGTGGAATCCAAGCTGCCAATTGAAATTAATTCGATTCTTAAAAGATGGTTTTTAGTGTTTAACAAAACAAGGGCAAAATGTTCCCGGTGTTCTGACAGAAATCTAAATCTGAAAATTTGGAAAACATCTTCCGGGGTGGTTATTTTTTCCTTTGCCAAAATTTCTTTATTGATACATCTGTGAGCCAATTCCAGGGAGGCTTTTATTTTAACAGCTTTTGCCATACCTATCCCTTTAAACGTACAGAGCTCTTCTAAAGACACTTTTAATAGTTCTGATAAGCTGCCATAATACGACAATATTTGGTGGGCAAGTTCTATAGCTGAAATCTCCCGGGTACCACTCTGAAGGATAATGGCCATTAATTCGCTTTCCGATAGGGAGGCAGCCCCGAGTTTACACATTTTTTCCCTGGGGCGATCACATGAAGGTAAGGATTTTATTTTTCGATGGAGTTTATTGTTCATTCACATACCTCTGGCCATAAAAGGCTCTTCTTTCTAAAATGATATGTTACTTAGTACTTGTAAAAAAAGGTCTATCCATAGCTTCGAGCATTTTTATCAATAAGGATATCGGCAATCCCACGACATTAAAATAACACCCATAAATTTTATCTACAAAAATTGAACCAATCCCTTGAATACCATAAGCACCTGCTTTATCCATGGGTTCCCCTGTTTTGATATACCCTTCAATGTCCAGTATATTTAACGCTTTAAACCAGACATCTGTGATAGACCTGTCTGTTAAAACTTTTCGATTGCCAGCATTTACTACAGCCACACCTGTCATCACCTGGTGTTTGTTTCCGCTCAGCGTGGATAACATCTTATACGCCTCAGAAGGAGAACTGGGTTTATCCATGGCTTTTCCATTAAACACCACAGTGGTATCGGCTCCTATGACTAACCCCGATTTCAGTTGTGCTGCCACATGTTTGGCTTTTCCATTAGCGAGTTCTACACATTTTTGCGCTGGTGAAAGATCATCATATGTGTCTTCGTTAATGGAACTGGGCTTCACTGTAAATGTTATCCCTAGTTGTTTCAGAATTTCTTTGCGCCGGGGGGACTTAGAAGCCAAATAGATATGGGACACCTTCAAATACCTCCCATTCTGTCACAGCTTACGAAACAGCCAGGCAGCCGTCAGCAACCCAATAACACCCGCCAAATTTAATCTTACCATTAAAGCAAATTGAAAGTAGATAAAATTTAAGTCTAATTCCAGGGGAGATGAAAACCCCACAGACCGAGATATTTCTAACAATGGAAAATATGTACCAAATATATCTCCAATAATATTCCCTAAAATCCCTCCTGAAGCAAAAATTATAAGCAATAAAAGCAAACTACTGCCTGATCTAGCCGGTCTCATCTCTTTTAGCCCCTTTCTATTTAAGCATTTAAACAACAAGGTCATTTAATTAAGTCCGGGGAAATGTCTTAGAGAGCAAAAATGTTGCAACGCCAAAGAAGAACAAAATGTTTGAGTCAGATTTTAATTATCTCCAACGGATTGATTGAATATATTTTCTTTTATTCATCTATATGTTCCATTGATCAGCAAATTAATACAAGGGGACTCACAGTTATATGTCAGCTAACATTTTATTTGGTACTTTTTAAGCCCTCGTGATGTGTGGCATATTCGTATATATCACATTCGTGATCATCGTAGTAATCAAACCCGTAAATAATCCAGTGGGTATAGCAAAGATTAATAGATAGGGCATGTAAAGAAACAAGATCCCAATTTGATCCAGCAATACACTAGCTGTCAATAGCTGAGCAAGATTGTGAAAAGCAGCTCCTACAATACTGACACCCACAAGACTCAAAATGCCTCTTCTCTTAAACAGCATGGCCAGGGACATGGCAAGAAGACTAAAAATTGCTCCAGCAAAGCTTAAATAAAAAGGAAAGCCCAAAATCGTCCCAGCCAGCAAGTTCCCCAAAAAAACTCTAAGTATACCTACAAATAAGGCATCTCTTAGTCCAAACAACTCTAGGGTAATTAAGGTTATGATATTGGCAAGCCCTAAGCGGGCTCCTGGCAAAGGGAAGGGATTGGGCAAAGTTTGTTCCACCAAATGCAGCACCAATCCAAATGTTACCAATAAACCCAGATAAATTAATTTTGTTAGGTTGCGATTCATGAAATATTACCCCTTTTGCGTTGTGAAGCTAGGCGGATTAATTTATTTATCGTTTAGGCTGAATCCTAAAAAATTATATCATTGTTCTATGTCGAGTTTTTGGTCTCTATACTGTGCTCTTATCTCTAATCGATCAAATCCAGGAGTAATATGATATGCACCCTCTGCATCTACTAAAACCGCCTCGACTCCTTCTAGCTCCTCAAAAAGCTCCAGGCTGTTTTCTAATCCATATCCAAATGCTGCAGTGGAAAGTAAGTCTGCTTGTTGCAAACTATCTTCCGAATACACCGTAGCACTGATAACCCCTTCAGTAGGTGTTCCAGTATAAGGATCCATAATATGGTGATACCTTACGCCATCTTCCTTAAAATACCTTTCATAATCTCCCGAGGTTGCCAGATATTCGCCCGAAAGTTCTACCACCCCAAAATAATCATCCACCCGCGGATGGCTTACACCTATTCTCCAAGGCGTTCCATCTACTTTATTGGCTGTCGTAAAAATATCTCCCGCATCTATCATGGCACTGCCAATATTGTAATTTTCTAATACTTGACCGGCCTCTTCAATAATGTATCCCTTGGAAACGCCGCCTAGATCAATTTTCATTTGAGGTTCTGGCAAGAAAACCGTTTGTTCATGCTCATCCAATTCAATTTTTTCTAAATCTACGTATGGCAATAAGTCCTCTATTGCCTGTTCGTCCGGTATTTGCAGCCTATCTTCACCAAAGCCCCATAATTGTAAAATAGGGGCAATGGTTATATCTAAATAACCATCTACCATTTTTCCGGTTTCTACAGCCTCACTAATAACTTCCCAGGTTTCGTCGGATACAGACACAGGATCTTTTCCCGCTTGTTCA
>CAZARY010000058.1:0-2523 GCA_964487675.1 uncultured Clostridia bacterium
GGAGAGCATTATTGCTTCAACTTTCAGCCCTATAGATTCCCAAGTAAACCCCTTTAAGGTGATGCTGGGATACTTGCAAAGCGGCATTAAATTAGGGTTAGATATCAAAAAGGAAAGGAATATAGAAGAAATAATTCAGAGAGCTGATACCTGGGTACTCAACTTAGATAGTGGAGAAAAAATTGAAGTAGAACATGTGGTTTGTGCGGCAGGCGCTTGGTCCAGAGAAATAGGTTCATTAATTGGCGTGGAAATACCTGTAGAACCCAAAAAGGGTCAAGTGGTGGTCACGGAGCAGGTGCCCCCCCTGGGAGATACCAACTGCTGGAGTGCGGAATATGTGGCCACCAAAATCAGGCCAGATATTGGGAAAGAAAAAACCCCACTAGAAAAGCAGCTTGGGCTTGGGTTTGCTTTTACTCAAACCGCTAACGGCAATTACCTTGTGGGAAGTACCAGGGAAAATGCAGGCTTCGATAAAAGAACAACTGGCGAAGCCATCAGGTTATTACTAAACCAGGCCATGTACTATTTCCCCAAGTTCAGCAGCGTTCATGTTATCCGAACATTTGCCGGGTTTAGGCCGGCAACTAAAGATAAGAAACCGATTTTAGGAGAAATACCTGGTAAAAAAGGGTTTTATATAACCACCGGCCACGAAGGCGACGGCATAGCACTAGCACCGGTCACTGGAAAAATTACTGCGGATTTAATATGCGGCAGCAGAGCTGATTTTTCAATTGAACAATTAAACATGGCTAGGTTTAATTAATGATGTTCGTGGCTTTAAAAAATCAACCGCATACAAAATTAGAAATAAAATAGATGAAACCACAAGAAAACTAAAAAAAGAAGGTTGTGATGTAAAATGCAACAATTTTTAACCTGCAACGAGCAAATGGTTTTAGAATATTTTGCTTCTCAAACCCAACCTTGTGGGTCTTGGGCCCTAGTTGAAGCGTTGGAGCAAAAAGGAATTGAAATAAGCTCTGCAACGGCCAGTCGGGTATTAAAAAAACTTGAACGCCTTGGTTTGTTAAAAAAAGTCCAATCCAGGGGGAGAGTTATTACTCTGAAGGGGCTGGAAGTGCTGGAAAAGGAAAAAATCATAAATGATATTAATTATTATAAACTGCGATTGGACAACCTGGTTGATTCAACCATGTTGGAAGAATATATCTCTATTTTAGAAGCGCGGGAGGCCATTGAAAGCAAAACGGCAAAACTAGCGGCTAAAAATATTACCGAGAATGAAATAAACGCATTAGAAAATATCTTACAACTTCAACACAAAAAGCATTTGAACAATGAAAGTATCGCGGAAGAAGATATACGATTCCATAGAGTTATTGCAAAAGCCTCTAGAAACCCGGCTCTTGAATCACTGTATAATATTATTTCAACTTATGGCCAGCAGTCAAAAATATTTGAGCAAATCAGGGTTAGGGTGAACGCTAAAATAATGGTTTCCCATCAAGGAATATTAGATGCTATTAAACGCCGCAGCGAAGCTCAAGCTAGTTTAAAAATGTCAGAACACATCAACAGCCTAATCCATGATGTATACAGGTACTCAAATGAATTCATCCATGGAGCAGAAAAAAATGGTTCAGAAAATGCAAATACAATTATTTGCAGATGTGAAGAGATAACAGAAGCTGACATAGTTGAAGCTATCCATATCGGGGCTACAACCATTAAAGAAATCAAACGATGGACCAGGGCAGGTATGGGATTGTGCCAGGGCAGAACTTGCAGAAAGCTTTTGGAAGGAATCATATCCAGAGAAACGGGAACAAAGTTGGAAGATGTTGACCCACCCAGCCATAGAATACCTGTTAGGCCTTTAAAAGCTGAATTTTTCAAAAACAAATAATTATGATTAGAAGGGGGCGATTTGCATGCAAGACTGGGGCAGACTGATCACTGCCATGGTGACGCCTTATAACGCAGAACTCAAAGTGGATTATGACAAAGCAGTGGCACTGGGGGAAAAATTAAAAAATGAAGGCACGACAGCGCTGGTTGTCAATGGGACTACAGGGGAAGCCCCTACACTTAAAGAAGAAGAAAGATTAAGGCTATTTGAAGTGATGAAAGCGAACCTGGACATCCCTGTCATCGCAGGGGTGGGGACCAATGCTACTGAATCAACTTTGCAAAACGCACATAAGGCGCAAGAGATGGGCGTAGATGGTTTAATGATAGTCACACCGTATTATAATAAACCAGACCAGGAATCTTTGTATGAACATTTTAAGTATGTGGCGGATAGGTGCAGCACACGCATTATGCTTTATAATGTCCCTTCCCGGACAGGATGTAATCTGCTGCCATCAACTATGGAAAAGCTTGCGGCGGTTGAGAATATTGTAGCTTTAAAGGAAGCAAGCAATAATATGGC
Source organism: uncultured Clostridia bacterium (assembly GCA_964487675.1). Classification (GTDB taxonomy): domain Bacteria; phylum Bacillota; class Natranaerobiia; order Natranaerobiales; family Natranaerobiaceae; genus CAZARY01. Next base: position 2,405 of record CAZARY010000058.1, read on the forward strand.
GCAGTTTACTGAAGTGATCAAAAGAACGCCGGATGATTTTTCAGTCTATTCTGGGGAAGATATGCTGACGCTGCCTGGCATGGCAGTCGGGGGTTATGGTGTTGTTAGTGTGGCTTCCC
>CAZARY010000058.1:2533-11161 GCA_964487675.1 uncultured Clostridia bacterium
CATGTGGTTGGCAGTTACTTAAAACAAATGATAGATCGTTTTTTGGCAGGAGATGTGGTGACTGCTGCACAAATACATCGAAAACTATTTAATATTTATGACACTTTATTTATGCTGCCCAATCCAGTTCCGGTTAAATCTGCGCTAAAAATTGCCTGGAAAGATGTTGGCGGGCTGAGAGGTCCTTTAAAGCATGCACCAGTGGAGGTAGAAAAGAGACTTGAGCGATGTTTGCGGGAGCTTGACCTGCTTGATGACTACAAGGATTGAAAAGAAAACCACGAGTAACTCGAGATACTGGAGCAGAAAGCGACTGCTTTAGCCAGGGGAGTATGTCAAAGGGGTGGCATATGATGGAAGTTAACGTGATATTGGGATCAACTTTAAAGCAGTGTACTAGTAAAGCAAGTGAAAAAGTCTGCATTAATGCAGATAAAAATGGCATTCAAGAGAGCTGTTTGGTTCAGGATATTATTAATGAACTAAAACTTTCCCAAGATGAAATAGGAGTAATTATAGTCAATAAGAAAATTGAAACCAGTAATGCGGTGGTTTATCACGGTGATGTGGTCGAGTTTTACCCATTATTTGGAGGTGGCTAGCATGCATTATGGCTATACAGGCAAAATACTTAGGGTTAATTTAACAGAAAAGGAGACAATGATTGAAGAAAAATGCGAAAATTTTTATCGAACTTATGTTGGCGGCAAAGGATTTATAGCTTATTTTCTTTTAAAAGAAATTCCACCGGGTGTGGATCCACTCAGTGCTGATAATAAGCTTATCTTTGCAACTGGTATTTTGACGGGCACTCCAGCTGCAGGTATGCCCAGATTTGCAGTGGGTGCCAAATCTCCATTAACAGGCGCCTTTGGACAATCAGAGGCAGGTGGGTTCTTTGGGCCGGAGCTGAAGAAAGCTGGATTTGATGCAATTATTATAGAAGGTCAGTCACCCCAACCCGTTTACTTAAGCATAATAGATGGACAGGCTGACATTAAGCCGGCATTTCACTTAATGGGCAAAGAAACCGGAGAAACCCAGGCTTTAATCCGCAAAGAGCTAGGCCACAATCAAGCGCGCATAGCGCAAATAGGGCCGGCAGGGGAGAACATGGTAAAATATGCCAATATTACCAATGATTTGAAACATTTTAACGGTAGAAATGGCATGGGTGCAGTCATGGGTTCAAAAAACATAAAAGCTATTGCAGTTTACGGAAAAGAGAAGCTTTCGTTCAACGATCCTGAAAAAATAAAGTCTATTTCAAAGAATTTTTTAAATACTTTTATGGACCATCCTCTAGGAAAAGGGCTGTATGAATATGGCACCCCGGGTGGCGTAACAACCCTCAATGCCGCAGGTATCCTACCTACAAAAAATTTTAAACATGGGTCTTTTTATGGCGCTCAAAATATAAGTGGTGAAAGAATGGTTGAGACTATTTTAAAAGATCGTAAAGGATGTTTTGCTTGTGCCATTAATTGTAAACGGGTGGTTGAAGTAAATCAAGATGAATTTTCGGTTGATAGTCGGTACGGGGGTCCAGAATACGAAACCCTGGCCGCTTTTGGCTCTCTTTTAGAAATTGATGATATTGAGTTAATCGCCAAGGCCAATGAAATTTGCAATCGATATGGTTTAGACACAATAAGCGCTGGAGCTGTGATTGGTTTCATCATGGAATGTTTTGAAAAAGGTATAATGACGGAAGCTGATACTGACGGGCTGGAAGTTCGGTTTGGCAACAAAGACGTATTATTGAAGCTATTATACAAAATAGCGTATAGAGAAGGTATAGGAGATTTATTGGCTGAAGGAGTGAAAACTGCTTGCGAAAAAGTGGGGCAGCAGTCAAAAAAATATGCTTTGTTTGTAAAAGGGCAGGAGGTGCCAATGCATGACCCTCGGGGCAAGGTAGGCGTTGGATTGGGTTATGCTGTGTCTGAAAATAGCACCGATCATATGGTTTCTGCACACGATAATTTTACAGCTAAAGAGGGCTTTGCCCTTGATTCCGTTAAACCCCTTGGTATAACCGCGCCTGTATCGCTTACAGAGCTTTCCTATCAAAAGCTCAGAAACTACATTTACCTGCAGTATTGGTGGAGTTTTTTTAACATGGCGGGTATCTGTTATTTCGGACCAGCTCCTAGAGGGGCCATGCCAATGAAAGACGTGGTAGAACTATACGAAGCTGCCACCGGCTGGGAGACAAGTATGTATGAAATAATAAAAGCTGGTGAACGAGCTGTTAACATGGCAAGAATGTATAATATACGGGAAGGGTTGAACGAAAATGACGATATACTCCCAGAGAGATTCTTTACACAAATTGAAAACGGTCCCCAAAAAGGGGCTTATATTCCTGAAGAGGAATTTTACAAAGCTGTCCAGGCTTATTACGACATGATGGGCTGGCATGAAAACGGGCAGCCCCGCCATAGCAAGCTGCATGAGCTGGATCTCGGATGGTTGGCATGATCAAGCAGACGCTGATGTTTTTTTATCGTTATTAAAAGTGGTGTAAATATTCATAAGCATCTAAAGGTGGTGAAGCATGTGTCCTTAGGCCTATTTGATTTGCTGGGTCCAATCATGATGGGTCCTTCTAGCTCACATACTGCCGGTGCCGCACGTATTGGGTATATGGCCCATCTAATAGTGGGAAATAGGCCACTTCGCATCACCCTGGGTTTCCATGAGGCGTTTATGATGACTTATGCAGGTCATAGAACCCACGCAGCCCTTATCGCTGGATTAAAGGGCTATAGAGAGGATGACCCTCAAGGGGCTGGGGCTCTAAAAGAATTAAAAGATGAAGGCGTAAAGATTGAAGTGATATCTATGGGTGAAAACGTGCATAGAAACTCTATGCAGTTAGAAGTGGAAACAAGGGATGGGAACTTTACTGTCAGAGGCAAATCTGTGGGGGGTGGGGCGATTGTTATTGACCAGATAGACCATGTCCCAGTCTATATAAATGGAAATAACTGGGCGATTCTTTGTTACTCTAGGGAGGATATGAGTACCCCCCTTCAAGAGGCTTTGGCAAAATACGATATTGTAGATTTTTTCACTGGGAAAACAGGGGATACTTATTTAAGTTGCTGCATAACGAACTTGGTACCATCCACCAAAATTTTGTACGATATCCAAAAATCTTCTGAGGTTACCGATATTAAAACGATTCCACCACTATATAAATTTCGATCAAAGGCAGGAAAAGAACCCTGGTTTTTTAATTTCAACGAACTATTGGCAAGAACGCGCGAAAATAACAGCACTATTGCAGAAGTAGCCGCGATTTATGAATCAAAAAGAACTGATAAAACACAAAACGACATATTTATTGAAGCTGAAAAACATTTAGAGGTGATGGGGGAATCTATAGAAAAAGGGCTTGCAGGGGAAGAAAAATTGCTAGGGGGATTTTGTACTGGAAAAGATGCTTATTACATGGAGCAAGCTGTACGGGCAAAAAAAGTCATTTCTGGGGATACATTGCCGAGAGCTATAGCCAAGTCCATGGCAGTAGTTGAGGTAAATGCCGCTATGGGAAGAATTGCCGCGGCACCCACCGCAGGTGCTGCTGGGGTTATCCCAGGCGTCATTTTCACTTTATCTGAATCCCAACACAAATCAAAAGATGAACTAATTCAATCTTTACTTGTGGCGGGTGCAATAGGCGTTTGTATAGCCAATAGAGCGTCTTTATCTGGGGCTGTGGGAGGTTGTCAGGGGGAAATAGGCATAGCCGCAGCTATGGCGGCAGGGTCAGCGGTGTTTCTTGCTGGTGAGACACCGGAAAAGAGTATAGAAGCTTCTGCACTTTCATTGAAAAACTTGCTTGGGCTGATTTGTGATCCTCCCGTGGGGCCAGTGGAAATTCCCTGTATTAAACGAAATGGCATGGGTGTTGCTGCTGCGTTTATGGGGGCGGAAATGAGTTTAGCGGGGATTAAATCGACCATACCACCGGATGAAGTGGTCGATGCTTTATGTAATACTCAAAAACATTTACCACAAATTTTGAAGGGTTCAGGTCATGGCGGACTTGGTTGCACAAAGACCAGTGAAAAAATGAAAAGGGAATGGGAGTATAAGTTGAAGAAAATGGATTAAACTTGGTTAACGACCACAAAAGAAAAACAAATAAGTATTTTTGAGGAGGGAAACGCCTTGCGTATTAAAGGAGGCTATACAAATTATGGAGAGCATATTGGCATTTTAATGCTTGACACTGTTTTCCCCAGGATCCCTGGCGATATAGGGAATGCCAGGACATTTGATTTTCCAGTTCGGTACAAAATTGTAAAAGATGCTAAAACTGACCGCATAATGGGAGATCAACCGGATCCGGAATTGTTAAACCCTTTTATTAACGCCGCTCAAGAATTAGAAGCGGAAGGGGTAAAAGCCATCACAACGAGCTGCGGCTTTCTAGCTGCTTTTCAAAAAGAACTTGCTGACACAATTAATATTCCTGTTTTCACTTCCACATTAATTCTTGTTCCCTTGATTCGGAGAATGATTAATAAAGATCAAAAAATCGGAATTTTTACTGAACGCGCTGTTCATATGAACGAAAGCCACTTTAATAAAGTTGGGTGGTCTTCACAAGATATCCCAGTGGAAGTTACTGGCATGCCAGAAGATTCAAGGTTTACAGCTTTATTCATCGGTAACAAATACGAAGAAGATAGAGAGGTTTTAGAAGAGTGCATGGAGGAAATGACGGCCCGTCATATGAAAACATACCCCGATACTGGAGCAATTGTGTTTGAATGTACAAATTTCGGTCCCTTCTCAAGGCATGTACAAGATATTGCCAATGTTCCCGTGTTTGGCATCAATCAATTGGTAGCCTATATTGAATCAGTGGTTCATGTGCCAGCTTATTATTGAACCTTTAAGATACTTTAAAAATGCATCAAAATCTTTATGGCGAGTTAGGAGGATGATTATGTATAAACCTGAAGGTTCCTGGGTGGCCATTCCCACTCCCTATAATGAATTGGGGGCCATTGATTGGGAAGGTTTTAATATTTTAATTGACCATCAAATCAACCATGGCACGTCTGCTTTGCTTGTTATGGGTTCCGCAGGAGAGGTGACCATGCTAAGTATGGAAGAACGCCGGGAAGTGGTTAGGCGCGTAACCCCAATGGCTCGAGGCAGGATACCAGTCTTTTACGGGGCGACCTGTAAAACTACGGAAGAAACCATTGAATTTAGTCAATACGCAGAAAACGAGGGGGCGGACGGGCTAGTTTTTACGCCACCTCCATATTTAATGATGCCGCAATCAGCGCTTTTAGATTTTTTCCTGGCCTGTATGAGCTCTGTGTCCATTCCTGTGGGAATATATAATAATCCCACCAGGGTAGGAGTTTTTGTGCAGCCTGACACAATAGAAACATTAGCCCTGAAATGTGACAATTTTGTGGCGGATAAAGAAGCCATGCCATATGTTGAACAACTGGTAGAAGTAAAAAGGCGGGTAGGGGATAAAATCAATATTCTGTGCTGTGATTTCCCAAAATATTCAATATTACTGCCGACACTTGCTATTGGTGGGCATGGAGCGGCAAATATTGGCGGCAATATCATTCCAGAAGAATTGGCTGTGATGTCCAGACCATGGGATAGCTTGGAAAAAGTGACAACGAGCCAAAAGTTGTATTTTGAGTATTATCCACTTCTTAAAGCCTTGTACTGGTTTTCTAATCCCATTGTAATAAAAGCAGCGCTAAAAATATTAGGCCTCCCAGGGGGGGCACCAAGGAAGCCTTATCCAGAATTACAAGGTGACAAATTAGAGGAGCTGCGGTCCCTCATGGAAAATTTGGGAGTTATTGATAAATATGGACAACAGTAAGCAGTAACGTTTTTTTGGTTTTTACGAAAAAACAAGCAGCAAAAGATGATTCGGAGCTTTTAGTTCCCGTCTTGCGGGAACCTTTTTATTCAATCAGACGTGTTTAAAACTTGTTAGTTTGCCCCAGGCTTTGGGGAACCCCAGTTTGGATAAACACAGAGATGAACTAGGCGATATTCAGAAATTTGCTGATCCAAAAACTGATGGACGCTGTCGCACTTGCAATAAAACTGCCCCAGGCCAGATCCGCTAACGTCACCAATAAGGGCCAACCCTTTACCGTTGCGTGATTTGTTAGGTCATAAGTGGCATAAGTGATGAAACCAAAAAATGCACCGGCAAACAAGGCATACCTAAAACTGTCATTTACAAGCGCAGGATTGATGACAAAGAAAACTAATCCCGCAACAAATATCAGATAAAATATAACGGCCGGCAGCCAGCTGACATTTGTTTTCAATAGATGCCCTAAATGTTCTCGATAAAAATTTTTTGCGATAAAACCAAGCCAGATCATGTCAATAACCAAAAATATAATCAAAGCTATGCCAAAGATTTTTAAAATATGTCCCATTTTAACCGCTCCTATCTCTAAGTTTAAATTTAAATTCAACTTGCCAGTTTTATTGGATTTTTGGCGGTCCGGGAATAAATTTATTGGTTTCCCTAGCGTATTTTTTATATCCAGGGCGTTTTTTCATAGAGTTTTCTTTGAGGGGGACCCCTGACACAAATAGAAGTAAAACAGTGATAACCACAGGACTGGCTAATGATACATAAAAGGGCACGCTGTTTAAGGAAATAATGAAAATGCCCCACCACATGGCACTTTCTCCAAAATAGTTTGGATGACGCGTATAGCGCCAAAGCCCCTTAGTCATCAATTTCCCCTTGTTAAATGGTTTGCTAATAAAAGCTTTTAGCTGCGCATCTCCAACGGCTTCAAAGAAGAAGCCGATCAACCAGATTATGAGTCCCAGGTAGCCAAAGAAATTCAACGATGGCGCAGTATAGATGTGAGTTGCGAAAATGGGTATGGCTATGATAAATAGCAGAACGCCCTGGAGGATAAACACTTTAAAAAAAGCCTGCAGCCTGGGAAAATTTCTCCCCCAATTTTTCCGCATATTGGCGTACCTGGGATCTTCCGGTTTGCCCAGGTTCCGTCTGGCTATATGATAAGACAACCTCAATCCCCAAATGGTTACCAGAATGACAATTAACGTGCCTACGGGGTTAGACGTACCCCACAGTGCGCTGAGCCAACCCACCAAAACAAAGCCTAATCCCCAACCGATATCAACAATGGAGTTTTTCTCTATTTTCTGGGCCACTAGAAAAAATGCTGCGTAATATATAAGCAGGAAAAAAATTATGCCATATACAATACCCATGATCAACCCTCCTATTTTTATTTAATGGGTTATAAAAGAAACAGCCACATTGTTTTCGCCTGCATTTACGGCAATAATCGTTGACACCTCAGTGACATATTCAGGTTCGAAGCCGGTGATCTCAACACAGCGGTCAACAATGTGCTGGACTCTTGCTTCGCCTCGGCCATGGACAACGTTGTATGCTGCGATGCCCCGCTTTTTGTGCGCGAGTGCTACCTTTTTCAATATCTTTTTTTCTGAACCGCGGATGCTAAAAGATTTATCTTCTAAAGTGCCTTTCCCTGATTTATCTAAAGATACGATGGGTTTTAGATTCAAAAATTCCAGGATCGTCCCCAATTTTTTGTTTACCCGTCCAGAACGAATAATGGGCTTGAGTGAGGCGAGGCTGACATAGATATAACTCTTTTCACAAGCGGATTCTACAGCCTTGACAATATCTGGATGGCTGTGTCCTTTGGCAATTAGCTTTGCCGCTAAATGAGTGACCAAGCCCTGGGCACCTGAATTTAATTTGGTGTCGACTAAAGAAATAGGATACCCCTCATTGGTTAAGTTCTGCACCGCATTTGTAAAAGCCGCATAGGTTCCGCTGAGCGCAGATGAAATGCTCATAACAATAATGGAGTCATAATATTCCTTGAGGAAGGATAATTTTTTCTCTATGTGCTTGGCACTTTGCAAAGAAGAAGAAGCGGGCTTTTCAAGGGAGTCGGCCAACTCATAATAACGGGAAGCGTTCATAGACAGGCCATCTAAAAAGATGCTGTCATCGATAAATAACTGCAGGGGAATCACATGAATCTGGTATTCATTTATAATTTCCTTGGGTAGGTCTGCGACTGAATCCACGACTAGAGCAATGGGGAATTTTCGCTCATGTATAACCTCGTATTCTTTTTTCATATCATCGATTTTTTGCTGGACGATCTTTCCAGCTTTGTGGAGCTTTGTGACGACAAGCATCGGCTCGTTGGTGTGAATATGAACGCGGGTTTTTCTTGTATTTCCAGCCATGATCAGCGAATCTCCCAGGGAAGTCAGCTCTTTCTTTACGGCCTCTGCGCGCTTAACATCGCAAGCGATCAAAGCTTCAGTGCAGTATCTATAAGTAAAATTGTTATCAGAAACTGGATGTTTGTCGATATAATTTAATTGTACTGCTTCACTAGCGCCAAAAGATGCTGCTGTGGTTTTGCCTGTTTTTAAATAAGATACGAAACCAGTTAAAAAGCAAACAAACCCCTTGGCTCCAGAATCGATTACGTTGGATTTTCTTAAAAAAGGATTGAGTCGGGCCGTTTCTGCGAGAGCCGTTTCTACGTTCTCTAGAGCAGCATCTAGAAGTTT
>CAZARY010000059.1:0-11088 GCA_964487675.1 uncultured Clostridia bacterium
AAATATTTTAGAACGAGGTTATGTTTTTTGCCAATCTCAAGAGGGGAAAATTTTGAAATCTATAGATGATTTTAAAATAGAAGATAAACTGCATTTATATTTTTATGATGGCAAAGCAAAGTGCGCGGTGGAAAATAAAGAAAGTCACCAAATATTTCATCAAGCGGAAGAACCTACTTTAAGACAATCTTCACATGACATTCAAAAAGGAGGTAAAGAAAAATCATGACCAACCAGGACAAATCTTCATCACAATCATCACAAAAGGAACGAGAAGAGCAAGATTTGAGTACCGCGTCATCAGAAGTAGAAAAACTGGATTTCGAAACGGCTTTAGATGAGCTGGAAAAAATCGTTTATAAATTGGAGCAAGAAGAGCTCTCTTTGGAAAAGTCAATAGAATTATTTCAGCAAGGTGTCCGCTTATCAAAAACCTGTCAAAACAAATTAACCCAGGCAGAAAAAACCATTGAAAAATTAACCCGAGATGAAAATACAGGGGAAATAAATATCGAGCCTATTGATTTTGAGGAAAATTAGAGGAGGAAAAACAATGGGAGATATAAATACTTTTCTAGATGAGAAAAGAGCTTTGGTGGATGATAGTTTGAAAACGCATTTGCCTTCGGAAAATTCGTACCCTACAACGATCCACAAATCTATGCATTACAGTGTTTTTGCAGGAGGCAAACGGTTGAGACCTATTTTGACTTTAACTGTAGGAGATTTTTTTTCAGGAAGTCAAAAGCTAATTCTGCCTTTTGCAGCTGCCATTGAAATGATTCACACGTATTCACTTATTCATGATGATTTACCAGCGTTAGATAATGATGATATGCGTAGAGGCAAACCGACCAATCATGTGGTTTTTGGAGAAGATATGGCTATATTAACGGGGGATGCGCTTTTGAATAGATCTTTTGAAGTGATGGCGGAAACGAGTGTTAAGGCTGACTCCGAAGAGGAAAGGTCAAGATGCCTTTTAGCTATAAAAGAAATTGCAAATGCTGCAGGCACCAGCGGGATGATCGGGGGCCAAGTAATAGACCTAGAAATGGAGCACAGTCAAAAAGCAAGTCTAGATACTGTTTCATATATTCATCAACACAAAACAGGAGCTTTATTTACTGCTTCTGCTAGAGTTGGCGCAGTTCTTTCTGGCGCGGGGAACTCACACTGTGGAAATATCACAGAATATGCCAATAAGTTGGGATTTGCTTTTCAAGTTGTCGATGATATCTTGGATGTGCAGGGCGATCAAGAAGAAATGGGGAAAACTACAGGGAAAGATGCAGTCCAGGGAAAAGCCACATACCCTGGATTTACGGGGGTGGAAAACGCTAAAAGTTATGCATCGAAACTGCATGAAGAAGCCCTGGCAGCTTTATCTGGATATTCCAATGACAGCGCATATTATTTAAGAGAAATTGCTAACAAACTACTTAAAAGGGTTTCCTGATTTTAGGAGGCACATTTGCTTATGGCGCATTTTGTTGATCTATTTTACAATAACTATATCTGGTCTGCCATTTTGGGCGCACTTGTAGCCCAACTTTTTAAATTTATTATGGCGATCATAAAGCACAAACGCTATGATTTTAAATTATTCGTATCTTCAGGTGGAATGCCAAGTTCGCATTCTGCTTTTGTTATGGGAATCACCGGCGCTGTTGGTTTTGAAAAAGGCTGGGATGCCCCTTTGACAGCTGTGGCGCTCATTTTTTCCTTGATGGTTATGTACGATGCAGCCGGCGTTAGGCGTGCTGCTGGCAAACAAGCTGAAATCCTCAACAAGCTGGTTTTTGAAAGTAAACAAAATAGAGAACTAAAAGAAAAACGGCTTAAAGAACTTATTGGACATACGCCGGTGGAGGTTCTTTCAGGTGCGGTACTCGGGCTGGTTATGGCTTATATTGTCGGGAACTTATAAATATTTACATATTTTATTGCTATGTTATAATATAATTGAATTAAACAGCAGGTGGTGCAGTATCCTAGTTGGCAACCCCATTTTCGAAGGCGGGCCTAAAAATCCGCTAAAGGGCACATCGATGAAGTTCCTGGTGTCGGCTTTCAACGCCCAGTTGGGGGTCGATGCTGGGAGTTAAGGAAATAGGGTAATCCACAATGGCATGTGGGTGAACCCCTGTTTCCGTGGAGACCCAAATACGTGGGTCGCCTGTCAATTGGACTTGCAATCTACGGTTTGGGTGAAAACCTGCATGCAGCGGAAACTGTGTGCAGTGTAGCCTGCCTTGAGTGGTGCTGGTGGATGGCTTAAATACGAACCTACAGCAAAGGGCCGGCCTCTGCTGGTAGGTCCTGTCTGAAACCAGTACTGCAAAAGAGGCTAGGAAATGGGAAATTGTCATTGAGGAAAACTCCTAGGCTGTTCCGTATCTAACCGAGCAGGAATCAGCCCGGGGATTAAAGTGTGCGCTCACAGGTAATCTAGCACTATCCATGGCGACAGGATAGAGGAGGTATTAAAGGGAAACCGCCGGGATGGCAACACCCGGTCACCTCCTGGGAAAACCAGCTAGACCTTAAGCCACAGCATTTACCTGGGCTGTTACCACCTGCTGTTATAATTTCAAGGCAAGTTTTTATAATATTTTTTTAGGATATTTTTTTAGTTTTTTTAGAATGTTTTTTAAATATAAATTTTGAGGTGAACCTATCTTGGCCAGGACAAAAAACAGGCAAAGCACAATTTTTCGCTGGACAGTTGTTATAAGCCTGTGGACTTTTTTCCTGGCTGTTGTATTTAGTTTTATTAGCCAGTTTATATTATCTCAGCTTGTTTCTACTGTCATAACCTTGATAGTGCTTCTAATAACTATCTCAGTAGGAATTTTTTTTGATCTTATCGGTGTGTCTGCCACCTCCGCTTGTGAAGCGCCAATTCATGCTAGAGCTGCCAAAAAAGTCTTTGGCGCTCAAAAAGCAAACCAGTTAATAAAAAACAGGGACCAAGTAGCAAATTTTTGCGCTGATGTTATCGGGGATATCGCCGGAATAGCCAGTGGAACCATTACAACTATTCTAGTACTGCGATTAATAACACACCAGGAAATGCTGGGCTCCACAATTTTAAATATTACTTTTACTGCTGTTGTTTCTGCTCTGACGGTGGGAGGAAAGTCCATAGGCAAGTATATTGCCGTTTACAATGGAACGGAGATTATTTTTTGGGTAGGCGTAGTATTAACAAAACTAGAAGATGTTTTTTTATTTCCCAAAAGATTTTTAAAAAGCAAGACATAGATCCCATACCTGTTCACTGGTAAAAGGAATATGAAGTATTAACATGATGGAGGTCATTTTTATGTCTTTATTAGACAGTATTCATCACCCAAGAGAGTTAAAATCTTTATCAAAAAGGGAATTAGATCAGCTTGCTCAAGAGATAAGAGATTTCCTAGTAGGTTCTTTGTCCAGTACTGGTGGACATTTAGCTCCAAACCTGGGCGTAGTAGAGTTAACAATAGCGCTGCATAAGGTTTTTTCCACACCAAGAGATAAAATAGTTTGGGATGTCGGCCATCAAGCTTATGTGCATAAAATATTGACTGGCAGGAAAAAATATTTTCATACCTTACGGAAATTTGAAGGATTATCGGGTTTTCCAAAACCCGAAGAAAGTGAGCATGACGCATTTGCTACAGGTCACAGCAGTACGTCTATCTCTTCAGCTCTAGGAATGGCCCATGCGCGAGATTTAATGCAAGACAATGAATATGTTGTAGCCGTTATAGGAGATGGGGCTTTAACTGGAGGCATGGCTTTTGAAGCTTTAAATAATGCCGGCCACAATCGTACAAATATAACCATTATTTTAAATGACAACGAAATGTCCATTAATGAAAATGTCGGGGGATTGCCCTCTTATTTGAATCGAATTAGAACAGACCCAAAATATCACCGTGTAAAAGAAGACATTGAATACCTTCTGCAAAAGCTGCCTGCCATTGGCGGAAGGATGTGGAAGTCAATGGAACGGGTAAAAGACAGTATTAAATATTTTATGGTTTCGGGTATGATTTTTGAAGAACTTGGCATTTCTTATTACGGCCCTGTGGATGGCCACGACATCTCTCAATTAGTTGAAGTAATGGACAGAACAAAAAACATTCAAGGCCCTGTATTAATACATGCTATAACTCAAAAAGGAAAAGGATATCATCCTTCGGAAAAATCACCGGACAAGTATCACGGAACGGGGGCTTTCAATGTAAAAACTGGTAAAACTTCCAGCAAACCAGGTACACCTCCAAAATATTCACAAGTTTTTGGCGATACATTGACCGAGCTGGCATGTCAAGATGAAAATATCGTTGCTGTAACGGCTGCTATGAAAAGCGGCACAGGACTAGATGGTTTTGCCAGCAAATTTCCTAGAAGGTTTTTCGATGTTGGAATTGCGGAGCAGCATGCTGTCACTTTTTCTGCTGGGCTTGCCAAAAAAGGACTAAAGCCTGTAGTAGCTATTTATTCAACCTTTTTGCAGAGAGCTTATGATCAATTGATTCACGATGTGTGTTTACAAAATTTACCGGTGGTTTTCGCCCTTGACCGGTCAGGCATAGTCGGTGGCGACGGTGAAACTCATCAAGGGCTCTTTGATCTTTCTTATTTGAGAACCATTCCCAATCTTAACGTGATGGCTCCAAGAAATGAAGCAGAATTGCAGCGAATGATAAAAACAGCAGTTAATATCCATCGGCCCACAGCCATTCGGTACCCTCGAGGGAAAGGTGAAGGTGTAGCTTTAAATGATGATCCTGAAACCATACCTCTATTTAAAGGTGAAATGATTCAATGGAAAAAGAAAGCCAAAATCGCTTTAATTGCAGTTGGAACCATGGTTTCCCATGCATTAAAAATTGCTGAAAAGCTAGAATCTCAAGGATTGCCCTGCACCGTTTTTGACGCAAGATTTATCAAACCCTTGGATGAAGAAAATCTGCAAAAATTGGCTGAAAATCATGATTATCTTTATACGTTTGAAGAAAATATTGAAACTGGCGGATTTGGCAGCGCTGTGTTAGAAGTTCTTTCCCGTATGAATTCAGCCCATAAATTGGTTGAACGTTTTGCGGTACCCGATTGCTTTGTCCCTCAAGGAGAGCGCGAGGAAATATTACCGTGCTATGATCTGGATCAAAAAAATATTATTTCTAGAATCACAGGTCATTTTCAGGGGGACAAGTTAGAACATGGATAAGCAGAAAAAAAGATTAGACCAATTACTTGTTGATAAGGGTTATTTCTCTAGTAGAGAAAAAGCAAAACGCAGTATTATGGCCGGGGAAGTGTATATTGACCAGCAAAAGGCTGAGAAAGCCGGACAGAAATATCTTTCGGATGTATCAATATATGTGAAAGAAGGCAGCGCAAAATTCGTAAGCCGTGGCGGTTTTAAACTTGAAAAAGCCCTTCAGTATTTTAAAGTTCAAGTAAAAAATAGGGTGGTATTGGACGTGGGCGCGAGTACCGGCGGTTTCACCGACTGCCTTTTACAACATGAAGCTAAATTAGTTCACGCTTTAGATGTGGGATATGGGCAATTAGCTTGGAAATTAAGGCAGGATCCCCGAGTTATAGTTTGGGAAAGAACCAATATAAGAAATGTTAATATTGATATTTTTAGTCCACCCCCTTCTATAGCCACCGTTGATGCATCGTTTATTTCACTTCGAAGCATTTTTCCTAACCTTAAAGAAATCTTGGTATTTCCGGCAGAAGTTATTGCTCTTATTAAACCTCAATTTGAAGTAGGCCAAGATAAAATAGGGAAGAAAGGTGTTGTGAAAAATTCCAGTCATCATTACGAAGCGATATGTACCCTAACTGACTATATTCAAAATTATTGCCATTACTTTTTGGCTGACATAACTTTTTCACCGTTAATTGGACCTGAAGGAAATATTGAATACTTGGCGTATTTTTTGAATGCATCAAATGTAAGGATGCTGCCAAGTCAAATACATACGAATACAATTGTCCAAAACCAGGTAAAAAAAGCTTTTAAGTACCATAAAGGAGGCACTTCATGAAAAATATAGGACTGGTCCCTAATATTCAAAAAGATGAGGTTGCAGAAATAACGCAGCGCATATACAAAATATTGTCAGAAAAAGGCATCAATGTTTATCTATCTTATGAAGGGGCAGACCTGTTGGAAATGGAAAAAGCAGGCGTTTCTTATGATTTTATGGGTGAGACGGTAGATTTAGTCATAATTTTTGGTGGTGATGGCACCCTTTTAAAAGTGGCAAGAGAATTTGCCCCTTTTGATACGCCGCTGCTTGGGGTTAATTTGGGCAAGTTAGGCTTTTTAGCTGAAATAGAAGCAAACGAATTAACTGGATATCTAGACAATTTATTGGAAGGGAATTACATAGTTGAAAATAGGATGATGTTGGATGCCACAGTTTACCGCGACCATAAAGAAGTTTCTACTTTCTATGCATTAAATGATGTGGTTATTTCCAAAGGGCCTTTTTCGCGTATAATTGAAATAGAAACGAAAATTAGCGATAATTATTTGGAAACATATCCTGGAGACGGGTTAATTGTGGCCACTCCTACCGGTTCAACGGGGTACTCGTTTTCTGCTGGCGGTCCAATTATAAGTGCGAATCTGGATGTTATCATGATCACACCGGTATGTCCTCATTTAATGCATAATCGATCGGTGATCATATCTTCTAAAGAAACAGTGGCAACAAAACTAAAAACCAAATTTTCCGTTGTGGTGCTTACCGTAGATGGCCAACAGGGTTTTACTCTTCAAGATGGGGATGAGGTCATGGTAAAAAAATCCAACTGCAAAACCAAGCTGATTAAATTAAGAAAAAGAAGTTTTTACCAATTACTTAATGAAAAATTAACCGGGGGGCAGGAAATATAAAAGGGGGAAATTTATATGCTGGTTTACTTGAATATTAAGGATTTTGCTTTAATCAAGCATACAACCCTTGAGCCGGGCCCGGGGCTAAATATACTAACAGGTGAAACAGGTGCTGGAAAAACCATCGTGTTAGATGCGGTAAGCTTAATTCTTGGGGATAGGGCTTCCACGGAGTGGATTAGAACTGGGTGCGAAAAAGCCGTTTTACAGGGGACTTTTCAGTTACCCACTTTAAATAATGCCGCTGCAGAATTGCTTCAAAAATGGGGCGTCACCCTTGAACAGGATAACAATCTATTGCTTACCCGGGAGATTTCGCAGGGCAAAAGTATAGCGAGAATCAATGAACAGGTGGTTACACTGAGCCAACTTAAAGCTCTTGGCAGAAGATTGGTGGATATCCACGGCCAGCATGAACATCAATCTCTATTGCATACAACAAAGCATTTACAATTACTAGATGCTTTTGGCGGCGAAGAAGTTTTGAACCTAAAACAAAAGATTAAAGATTTATATCATAAACTAAAACAAAAGCAGAAAGAGCTTGATGAATTAATTGAAGATCCCAGGGAAAGAAACAGGAGGCTAGAACTGCTGGAGTACCAGAAAAATGAAATTGAACAAGCAGAGCTTTCTAATCAGGAAGAAACAGAGCTTTTCCATTTGAGAAAAAAATTAATGCACCAAGAAAAATTAAAAGAAATTGTTTCCTATGCTTATTATAATCTATATGAAGGGGAAGACGAATTTCCTTCTGTCGTTGATTTGTTGGGGAATATCATGGAACAATTAAGCGAAGGAACAAAACTTGATTCTGAATTGAAATCGTATTCTGATGCTGTAGAACAAGCACTGATACAAATAGAAGAAACGAGCCGAGAGTTAAACAATTACCTTCAGGAAATAGAAGCAAATCCTACGGAGCTGCAAGAAGTTGAAAATAGAATTGATACTTACAATGAATTAAAACGGAAATATGGGGGAACTGTGGATGAAATTCACGAATATTATCAACAGGTTAAATCTGAGATAGACTATCTTCAAAGCACAGTAGAAAAAAGAACGGAATTAGAAAAAGAAAAAGAAAAACTATCTCAAGAAATTATCGAGCTCGCCCAAAAATTATCTACACAGAGGAATAGCTTGAAACAGAAATTAGAAAACAAAATATTAAGCCACTTACAGGACTTGGGCATGGAAAAAGTTCAATTCTCTATAAGTTTAACCAAATGTGAATTATCGGAAACCGGTATTGACCATGCTGAATTTTTATTTAGCCCAAACGCTGGAGAACCCACAAAACCTTTGGCAAAAATAGCCTCTGGGGGCGAAATAGCCAGGGTTATGCTGGCTTTAAAGTCTGTCTTTAGTCAGGTAGACGATATAGCAACTTTAATTTTTGATGAAATAGACACGGGGATCAGTGGAGATGCAGCTCAAAGAGTAGCTTCAAAATTAAAAAAATTATCCAATCACACCCAAGTACTATGTGTCACTCATCTTCCTCAACTTGCGTCCCAGGCTGATAATCATTTTAAACTAACAAAAGAGGAAATAAACGGCAGAACAGAAACGAAAGCTTTTGTTTTATCTCACGAAGACCGAATAAAAGAGCTAGCAAAAATGATTGACGGAGAATACCCATCTAACACATCTTTAAAACACGCTGAAAAACTTATGGCTGAAAAAAGATAACGAGTGATTTAGGAGGTTACAATTTTGATTAAGGTTTTAATAGTAGACGATAATAAAGAATTCTGTCAAGTGGTGGAAGATTTCTTGGCAAATGATGGTCAAATTGAAGTAGTGGGTTTGGCTTACAATGGTGAAGAAGCCATATCTCTTATAGATGAAAAGCATCCCGATGTACTATTATTAGATATAATTATGCCCGTGTTAGATGGAATTGGCGTTTTGGAGTCCATAAAAAATACGGAAAGCAGTAACAAACGACCTAAAATAATTATGCTAACTGCCTTTGGCCACGAAAAGATTACTCAAAAAGCTGTATCATTGGGAGCCGATTACTATATATTAAAGCCATTCAAACTGGATATATTGTTGGACAGAATCAAACAACTTCACTCGGGAGATTTATTTGTTTCTTCAACAACCAATAGTTTAAAGGATAGAAAAGCATCGAATCAGGCACATGAGGTCACTGAACAAATCGGCGATATTGATATTGTAGACAGGATAGATAAAATAGAATTGGAACAAAGAATTTCAGAAATTATGCAAAAAATCGGCATACCTGCTCACGTCAAAGGGTATTCTTATCTTAGGCACGCAATTTTAGAAGTGATAGAAAATCCTGAGGTGTTAGAGGCTGTTACAAAAGCACTGTATCCAAAAATTGCTGAGTCATATGAAACTACTTCTAGTCGAGTAGAAAGAGCGATCAGGCACGCCATAGAGATTGCCTGGAATCGAAACAGCCACTCGGCCATTCATGAATTGTTTTCTAATACAATAAACAGCGAGAGAGGGAAACCGACCAATTCCGAAATGATTGCTCTTATTGCGGATAAAATCAGATTAAATTATAAAAGAGCACCTAAATAAAAGCTTTAAGTGAGCTTTAAGCGAGTTTTAAAAAAGGGGATAAATTGTTGCTCATTATCAAAGATATTAAATTTCAACTCTTTTTGACATTATTATTAGTCTTTTTCGTATTATATCCCAACCCACTAAAATTAGGCTTGTCTATTTATAGAATTTTTCACCCACCCGTCCACCCAGAAGAGGCTGTCCATATATTCCCGATTGATGTTTCCCAGGAAAATCTAACTCCATCTGAGCTAGAGGCACTCGTTATAGAAAATATCCCTTATCAATATGATTGGACGACTTATGGAATGCCCTGGTATTTCCCCACTGTAGAAGAAGTAATAGAAAATCAAACGGGTGACTGCAAATCGAGGATGATCGTTTTAGCTTCTATCTTTGAATATATGGACCAGCCATATGACATACGTTATTCTTTAGATCATTTTTGGGTGGACTATCCGGGTAAAGTGGCTACGGGTATAGAAAGGGAGGAAGTCGCATTATACTCCCGGGAAGAAGGATTTCAAATCCCAGACGTGCAGTGGGAATCGACTTTAAACGCTTATTCTGCATTTTGGGATTATATGCCTACAGATGTCAAATTAGCTTTTTATATAGCGATGTTCTTACCTGCTTTTCTAGTCAGAATTTCCTTTGAGCGGTGGCTTCAATT
Source organism: uncultured Clostridia bacterium (assembly GCA_964487675.1). GTDB lineage: Bacteria > Bacillota > Natranaerobiia > Natranaerobiales > Natranaerobiaceae > CAZARY01. The sequence goes on from CAZARY010000059.1 coordinate 10,140, forward strand.
TAAGAAGTTTCGGTTACTTATATTTCATAATTCGCCTTTTAGGTGCCTAAAAATTTTCACTGAATTAAATTGTAAGGAGCCGTGATACATGTGAAAGACACATTAAACAGCAGTTTTCAAGTTTCAGAAAAAGAGATCGTTAGAATTTTGAATTCAACCCATGATGGTTTGATTGCTATCAATAAAGAAGGTGTTGTTACCCTATTTAACAGTGCGGCCAAAAGAATTACTGGGTTTGACAAAGAAAAAGTTATTGGAAAAAAGGCAGAAGATGTTATTCCCAACACTCGGCTGCCTGCCATTTTAAACTCTGGCATACCAGAATATAACCGAAAGCAAGCCCTTAATGAAACAACTACCATCATAACCAATCGGGTGCCTGTATTTGATGATGCAGGAAAGATCACGGGTGCTGTGGCCGTTTTTCGAGATATTACGGAAATCATATCTCTCGCTGAAGAAGTCACGAACCTGAAAGAAATTGAAACGCTGCTGAAAGCTATCATCAATTACACGCAAGATGCTATCTCCGTGGTGGATGAACACGGAAAAGGTATCATGATTAATCCTGCATATACTGAACTAACTGGTTTAACAGAAAATGATGTCATTGGCAAGCCTGCTACAGTAGATATAGCTGAAGGGGAGAGTATGCATTATAGAGTATTAAAATCGCGCCAACCCGTTAAAGGAAAGCAATTGAAAGTCGGGCCAAATAAAAGGGAAGTGGTGGTAGACGTAGCTCCCATTATTGTTAACGGCAAACTCAAGGGCAGCGTAGGCGTAATCCATGATGTTTCCAAAATCAAGCAATTGACTCGAGAGTTGGATGAAGCAAAAAGCATTATTAGAAAATTAGAAGCAAAGTATACTTTTGATGATATAGTCGGATCTTCAGAAAAACTGAATACGACTGTCAAGTTAGCTAAAACAGCTGCAGAGACTCCTG
>CAZARY010000060.1:0-10969 GCA_964487675.1 uncultured Clostridia bacterium
TTGTTGCAATCAACAAGATTAAAGCAGCAACGATCAAAACCATTATTAAACGACTTCTTTTATTAGTGCCATTTAAATTATTTATACTATTTACAGCTTTTCTCTCCTTTATACCTGCTAACATGACAGACCTTCCTCCCTTGATTTGATCGTTTTATTTTGAATAGCAGTTTTTAACGCTTTCTTTATTGCTTAGAGACGCCTTATTATCATAAAAGTAGCGGGAAAAAACTACAAAAATAGAAATGACTTTTTATCAAATAGATTATTGCCATTTATGCTCGCTTAAGTTTAGAGAATTTTTCCTGGACAAAACCCATATTCTCAGAATCTATTCACAAAGTTCAAATTTATTCCTCAAAAATCTACAATTCAGCCAGAACAAATATTATGGGGGCTGCATTTAGCAGGCCCCCATTAAATATTGCTATTTTTCTTTCAGTTGCTCTTTTAGTGCCGACTTATTCTTTTTCAGTTTCTTCTTTTCCTGCTTGTTTCTCTGCCAGCCTTCCGTAGTAAGGCTTATCCACCGGTGTGCCCATTGGCCCTTCCGGTCCTTCAAATTTGCGGTCCCAACCGGTCAAAGCAGCAATCAAGAATACAACTATCAATATCCAGCCAAACCATACCACTGGGGTCAATGAAGTCGGAGCTACAGGGTCAACAAAGGCATAATCTTCTGCCTGGGCCGCAATGGTCGTAACTAAGAGCAGCAAGCCCCCACTCCAGGGGTAAATATACCCGAGTGCTGAAGTTTGCCCGTCTAGGAAAGCAGCCCGACGGTATGGGTGAATGCCGTATTCCCGACCAATTTGTTTGACAAAGGGCGCAGCAGCTACCTCCGCAGCGGTATTAATGGTTATCACTGAGTTAAGTGCTGCAACCAAAACCCAATAAGCCAGCTCTGCCCGCCAGAGAATGCCTGCAATTTTATCAACTAGCCATAAACGTAAATCATTCATAGCCCCACTTAATTGTATCATGTGGCTGGCTGCTACAATTAGCAGTATAAGCACCGCATACTCCACGTAACCAGCAACCCCATCTATAAGAGCGCCAGACATAGTTCCTTCAGCCAGGTTGAAATGGATCATATCTGTTAAGGGAGCTAGGCCCAATACTAAATTCATAATAAAACCGAGAATAATACCACCGCTCAAGGAAAATATTAAGTGGTACCCACTAAAAGCTAAAAAAAGCACCAGGGCAAAGGGAATTAATAAAATTAGCCCGGAGGGGTCCGCATACTCGGCCACAAGGTCTCCGTTTCCTGCCGCACCGGCAGCTGCCTCCGGTGCACCGCCAAATATAAAATAGAGGACAGCAGCCGGGATAGCTGCAATGATGACATATTTAAGCCTAAATTTAACCACGCCGGGTACATCCGTATCTTGAGTCGCTGCAGAAACGATGGTCGTGTCAGATATCGGTGCCAGCTTGTCGCCAAAAGCCGCACCACTAAGAATAGCCCCAGCTAAAATAATAGGATCTGCGCCAACGGCAATCCCTGCCGGATACATAATTGTTCCAAAAGCCACCGCTGTGCCATAACCCGTGCCTACTGCCGTACAGAATATTGCCGCTAAAATAAAGGTCAAACCGGTGAAAATTGCTTGCTCGGCACCAGTGGCATCGGCAATCCAGATAAGCCCTTCTACCAAGCCGCCTACCTGTAAGACCTCGGAAAGCATCCCTGCAAAAAACCAGGCAACAATTGCCACAGCACCGATTGTGCGGGTAAACCCTTCAAAAACCGCCTGGGCGTAAGTGTGCGCATCCTGCTTACATATATACATCCCAATTATGAGTCCTATTACAACGCCAACAGAAAGGCCATTGGTGGTAACCACACCTGTCATACTCGCTATAATCGCCCAGATAATAAAAAACAGCATGGGGATTACGCCGCCGAAAGAGCCCAGGTGAAAATCAAGGCGTCTGACCTGGTCAACCTGCGGTTCAATTTCCTCTTGATTTTCTTCTCGCTTTTCTTCTTCAGCCATACTTTTCCTCCTTTCATTAATTTTTCGTTTTTCCTCCTACTTTACCTCCTTCTACACCTTTGCAGTGGTACGAAGGCGCACTTTTACATAAATCCCCCCTTTCCTTTAGTGGGTTTTCCATTTCCTTCACATACTTTATTTCGTGGTCTTTCATTTACATCAAAGATTGTAATAATATTAACAATCACTCAAGCATTTACCATTTTATGTTAAGTGTGTTTATATAAATAGTTCTAGAGATCGTTTAAAAAAACCTGTTCATATTATAAATATTTTTATTATTTTAAATATTCACTAATTTTCATCTGCTACAGAAGCATAAATATATTTATTATTGACAAACTCCCGCCGCTAAAACAGCGGGCTTTCCGCTACAGTTTCTCATAAAAATGCTCCCATCTCTGGGAGCATTTTTAAGAACAACACAAGTAACAATCATGCAAATGGATATCCACTTTCTGACAATATCGGCCATTTACTATTTCACCTGCACGAATATCCTGGACTCACTAATTGTTCATTTTAAAATATTACTGTTCACAATAACATTGTAGTCTATAATTCTTCATTTAACAAATTAGTCTTTAACTGCCGCGGCAAAGGCCTCATCCAACATTTTCACAGCCTCATCAATGTCAGCTTTGCCTACATTCATTGCCGGTGTAACCCGGACAACATTGCCGTAAAGCCCGCCTTTTCCAATTAACAAGCCTTGCTTCTTGGTTTCTTCAAATAATTTGTTGACCAACTCAGCATTTGGACTTTTATCTTCTTTTACTAGTTCAAGGCCTAGTATCAGTCCCATACCGCGAATATCACCAATAACGGGATATTTTTCTTTTAGTGCTTCCAGCTCATCCCGCAGGTAATCGCCCATCACCCGGCAGTTTTCCGGAATATTGTTTTCTTCAATGTAATTCAAAGTAGCCAGGGCGCCAGCCATGGTAACCGGATTGCCACCGAACGTGGAGATATGAGCGCCTTTAAAATGATCGGCTACTTGGGAAGAAGCAATGGTAATCCCAATGGGAAGGCCATTAGCGGCGCCTTTGGCCATAGTCATAATGTCAGGTTCCACGCCCCACTGTTCGATGCCAAACATTTTACCACCAGTCCTTCCCCACCCGGTCTGAACTTCATCGCTGATAAATAGGCCGCCGTATTTCCTGATAATCCTTTCTACTTCTTTAAAGTATTCCGGGGGCGGGGTGATGAAACCACCCACACCCATGATGGGTTCCGCCACGAAAGCCGCGACTTCACCCCGGGTACTGGTTTTAATCAGGTCTTCTATATCCTTGGCACATATCAATTCACATCCAGGGTAGCTTTTACCAAAGGGGCAGCGATAACAATATGGGGCATGGGCAAATCTCAAATAACCAAAATTAGTCCCCAATCTAAATTGGCTTAAGCCGGTCATAGCCATAGTAAGCGTGCTTGCACCACTGTAAGCATGGCGCCGAGTGATCACTTCCTCTTTCCCAGTAGCCATTTGGGCTAAAAGCACCGCATGTTCATCCGCTTCACTACCACTATTGGTAAAAAAGCTTTTTTGAAGTTTTCCCGGTGTTACACGGGCCAACTCCTCTGCGTATTGCAAAGCCGGCTTGTTTTGGTACAAAGTAGAGCAGTGCTGTAAAGTGCGGTATTGTTCAACCACTTTTTCAGTCACTTCTTTGTTACAGTGCCCCAAGCTCACTGTCAAAATCCCACCAAAAAAATCCAAATATTCGTTCCCTTCCACATCTGTTAAATAGTGGCCTTCACCTTTTTCAAGCACCAGAGGTTCTTTGTAATAGTTTGAAACGCAGGGGAAGATATATTGGTCATGCTTTTCGTAAAATGGTTCTTTCACGGTATCCCTCCTCTTCAAAGTATGGTTTTAATCATTTTAATTGTACCTGTTTTTGGCACCTCAGTTCATTTTACAAACTGTATAAATTTTAATCGTTTTTTTCTACAAATTGGATACTTACACCATTCGGATCTTTTACAAAGAAAAATCTGACCTGAGGGACCGGTTGATACGGGCCCGCGGAGACTTCTATACCATGCTCTTTAACAAATTCTAGCTGCCGATCCAAAGACTCAACCTGAAAACCAAGAAATATCCCTTGAGGGCTTTCGGCCCTAGGATATTCCGGATTAAAGAGTAATTCCACTTTAGTTTCATCTTTTCCCAGAAAAATCACTTCTTTGTCTTCCCCAGGAGTTAATCTTTCGCTTACCTCCAGCCCCACAATGTTTTGGTAAAATTCAAGCGATTCTCCCATATCACGCACCGAAATCGTAGCCCAGCAAAACTTCATTTTAATCCACTCCTTTAAATGATGCTAATTTTTACTCTTATTAGAAATTTCAATATATACAAAGTGTAACCTTTATTGTAATAAAAAAAATAAGCCCTCAATAAAGTAGGGCTTACCGATATCTAACCGTAATAAAATCAAATTAATCAAATTAATACACGATTTGTCTATTTTAATATCGACATACTCCTACAGGTAAGCAGTGGGCTTCCTGGTTAAGTTTATCGCAATGTTCTAATAGGCATCTAATTTAATGCACCGCAGTGCCCAGCATTTTATTCCAACAAAAATGAATCAGCAGCAACCCAGTAAAAGTGTTCTAATATCGCTTCAACTCTGGCATGCATCCCATCACCAAATTCATGGGGATAATGCACTTTTATAAGGAAGACATGATCGCCGTGCTCCCCGACATACACAACGCCCGTAAATTCTTCTGTTGAAAATGCGCCCCCGTCTTCAGCCCAGGGAGTATTAACCAAGAGTTCAGGATTGAGATTTCGATCCAATTCGTACCCCCAACTAGAAACCTCTTCTTCCAAGTCGATCGCATTCCAAGACTGGAGGCCATCATAGATGAAGAATTTGACAAACGCCTTTTCATTTTTCTGCCCCTGGAAATTTGTGAAAAAAGTAACCTCAGCACCTTTGTCCCCATCAACTTGCGCCGCTTCTTCTACCAGCATGTCATCAGGATAATAGGTAAGGAAATAGCCGTTGGTTGCTATAAATCGATTGAGCACCATTTTCTCTTCCATGCCCTCTACTATAGTCGTTTTCGTTTTAGTCTCATGCCATTCATCTTTTAAGCCGTCAATATGTTTTGCCTGTTTATCCTCAAAATCATTGCTGCAATCTTGATCTTCCTCTTCTTTGTTTTCTTCTGCTTCTTCACTGCCTGTATTGATGGTTTCTTCCAGCTCAGCACCTTCTTCAAGCTGAGCATCACTAGAAATAAAGCCTTGAATCGTACTGCATCCCCCTAAGGTAATAAACAAAAATCCACTGACTAATATCAACAATACGAACCCATACCCAACAAACGGTCTTTTCATCTCTCTATCCCCTTTATTTTGTTTTTGTACAATTTTTACATTTATACAACTATTTTCTACGTAATAATTATACACCTAGTAAGACGAATTTACCATCAAAAAGTCACGTCACTTCTATTTATTTTAAAGATATGATAAAATTCAAAAAGACAAAGAATGAAAGCAATTTGACTTAACTCTTTGGTATTTATACAAAATTGAAATATGGGGGGGGGGAAGTTCATGGCTAACTCCATCAAAAATAAAGACATCATTTACATATGCCCTTCTGACTGGCAATATGAAACCAATCGTCTGCATCTGACCGCACTATACTTTTCAGACAGCAACCGGGTGCTTTATATTGAACCATCCGCATCTCTGCTGAGCCCTTTTCAAAAACCAAGCATTATAAAAAAATGGTTTACCGGTTTGAGGCAGCACCCGGAAAATGAAAACCTATTCATCTGTTCCCCTGGGCCAACTTTCCCCCTGCAGTCTCAAACCAGGTCACTGGGCAAAAAAATATCAAAAATAAGCAGGAAAATAGGCATACAAGCACCTATAATTATTACCACAATGCCACATACTGTTAATATGCTCAAGTATTTTTCCCAAAGTAAAGTGGTTTATGATTGCATAGACAGTCAGCATTCATTTACCGTAGAAAAGAATTCAAAGCGTAAAGAACTAGAAAACCGTTTGGTGCGCCAGGCTGACCTGGTTTTCACCTCCGCCAGTGCCGCCTACAGGGAAAGAAAAAAAATTAACAATAACTGCTATATGGTGCCAAATTTGGCTCAAATAGATCGCTTTTTTGTGGACGAAAAAAATCCAGCCAAGCCGGACCGAAAAACTTTGGAGGATAGCGGCGTTTCCCCGGAAGTGGCAGAAAAATTGTCCCAGTCTGATACTGCCATCGGTTATATAGGAGGCATCGGTGATTGGATTGATTTCTCTCTTATAGATTATCTGGCCGAACAGCGCCCAAGATGGCATTTTTTTATGTTTGGTCCTTTAGCTGTAGATGTCAGTCAACGCCCTCACCGCTCTAACCTGTACTTTCCTGGTTCTATTAAGTATAGAGCACAGCCAGTAGTGCTGCAGGCTCTCGATGTAACCCTATGCCCCTTTATCAATAAAGAATTCAGCCATGAATTTCATGCTTTAAAGTTATATGAATTTCTAGCCGGAGGCAAACCGGTGGTGGCCAACCAATTTGACAATGCCGATAATTTTGCAGAGCAAGTTCTTATTGCCCATCACAGGGAAGAATTCTTGGAACACATCGATACAGCACTTAAAAAAGAATACCGATACGAATCAGAAGGTATGCTGCCAGGCATTCGCAGGATGAGAAAAGAGTTTGCCCGGGAAAACTCATGGCTGCAAAGCATAAAGAAAATGGAAGAAATTTTAGCGGAAAAACTATAGCCACTTTGTTTTAATCTTTTATGGGCACACGATGATTTAGCGCTTGAAGCTTTTGTCTAATGCTTTTTTGAAGCCGCCAATTCACATTCGCAATGGTATATCCAACCCCTTCAGAGGCTTTAGCAATTACTGTCCCCCAAGGATCTATAATCATACTGCTTCCAAAACATCTTTTGTTTTTTGGATGTACGCCAAACTGGGCCGGGGCCACGATATAGATTAAGTTCTCAATGGCCCTGGTCCTCAGCAAAGGCTCCCAGTGATCTTTTCCAGTATATAAGGTGAAGGCTGATGGTACAAAAATCAAATTGGCCCCTTGATCGGTTAATTTTCTGTATAATTCAGGAAAACGCATATCATAACAAATAGTCATGCCAAAAGTGCCCAGTTCGGTCCTCTTTGCCACAGCTTTGTTTCCAGGTTTTAAATGTTTTGATTCCCTAGCATCCACTTGACCGGGAATAAATAGATCAAACAGGTGAATTTTGCGATAACAGGCCACGATTTCACCTTTTGGGTTGAGTAATACAGAAGTATTGTAGGCCTTGGATGGCTCCTCTGATTGTTCAATGATACTCCCACAATGAAGATAAATATTATGGGTCCTGGCCTGTTCACTAAAAAAACTCATCGTAGGCCCATCTAAAGTTTCCGCATGCTCCAATCTAGCTTCATCAGACAAATAGTTGGAATACTCTGGAAGTACTACCAACTTTGCCCCATCCCCAGCTGCCGATTGAATTAGTTCTGCCGCTGCAGTCAGGTTTTCATCCCTATTGTCCTGACTGTTCATCTGGATCGCCGCCACTTTAAATTGATCTCCATCCATAACTAAAATCCCCTCACTTTCTTAAAGTGTTAGACGCGATAAGAATAAATAGGTTTTCGTGTTAAACTAAATTAAATTACATTCATTCATTTTATTTGTTTTATTTGTTTTATTCATTTCTAGATTAAATGCTTCTTATCAAAGGAGTTGTATTGAGAGTGTAGAAATAAATTCAATAACTAACGAGAAAGTCCCTTCAAAATACCCTATAAGAACCCAATTAAGTACTAGATATGCATTTGGCGTACTCCCACAGCTAAAGCAGTGGACTTACTGCTTTTTTTATCCTAACAAAAACCTGGGCATAAAATTTGAATGCTGGGCGGCTTAGCATCTATTAAATTAAGCCATGATAAGACTTGATTAGAACTAAGAGAGGAGATAAAGTATGACAATAGATCCGAAAAAAATTGTTATGGAGTGGATTGAAGAAAATTTTGATATGAATAGCATCGAAGTCGAAGATTACCCTTGGATGTTAGGCGGCACTTTAATCCGAGATAAAGAAGGAAAAGAAATGGTCGCATTTTATGAATTTATGAAAAACCAAGTAGATGTTTTATTTCCCAATTGACCCCCTGAGCTTTTATATGAATCCGTTGACTTTTCAAACTGGTCTGTAAAATGAGAAAGGCAGTAAATGTTAATAAAAATTATTTCAAGGAAGACTCTTTAGCTCTTATCTTCCCCTTTCAGGTCCCCGTCCAGGATCTCTAGGAAAACGTCAACCAGGTAGGGATCAAACTGGCTGCCGGCACATCTTTTGAATTCTTCTTTTACCTGATTGTGAGAAAGGGGCGTCTTATAAGGTCGACCGTTTGCCATCACTTCATAAGCGTCGGCTATAGCTACAATCCTAGCCAATAAAGGAATTTGCTTGCCGCCTATTCCCCTGGGATAACCCTTCCCATCCCAATGCTCGTGGTGCGCCAATATATCTTCGGCTACATGGCCAAATTCTTCGGTGGCACGGGCTATTCTGTACCCCGTTTCCGGATGCTTTTTTATGATTTCCCATTCCTCATCTGAAAGAGAGTCATTTTTTGTAAGCACCTCTTCTTGTATATTTATCTTCCCAATATCATGCAACGTGATAAGTAGATTTAACCGATTCAATTCAAAGCTTGATAGCCCAACCCGCTCTCCAATTTTAAGAGCGGTTTCCTGCATCCTTCGTGTATGCGCCTCTGTCTCATAGCTTTTTGTCTCCAGCGTTTTCAGCAGGGCATTGAGCACACCGCTGCGGATGCTTCGACTTTCAGCGAGTTTTTGTTTGTACATATCATCTTCTGCTTCCTTTAACGTGTCCTCCAGATCCCTTTCACTCGCCTCACTCACCTCACTCGCTTCCTCTTTAACTGCAAACCCTAGTGCCAGAGAAATGGGAATATCTTTCAAATACTGGTTTTGGCTGTTGAGCTCAATCCGGTTGCAAACATGTTTCGCCTGGGCCGGTGAAGTTTGAGGAAGCAAAATAACAAATTCATCACCACCCCAACGAGCCAGAATATCCTCTTGCCTACAAGAATTTCTTAATATTTCTGCCGCTTGTTTTAACATTTCATCCCCAACAGTATGTCCGTAGGTGTCATTCACTAACTTCAAGCCATTGAGGTCTGCCATGATGATAGCAATGGGAAGCTGCCTATCCGTGTTTAGGCGCTGAAGTTCTTCCTCTAAAAATGTTCTATTATACAAACCGGTTAACTTATCATGAAAGCTAAGATAGCGAATTCTCTCCTCTGCTTTTTTTCGCTCTGTGATATCAGTATAAACAACGTAACCCCCTTCAATTTCCCCATCCACGATTATTGGAGTCCCATTTAATATAACATGGATCGGCGTTCCAGCTTTTGTATAGCGAATTGATTCGCCCGTTATATTTTTACCAGTAGCAAGTACGGACATTAGAAATGGTTTTTCCTCTTAATCTCTGGTCACAATTTCATCCAATCTCTTGCCCCGTACTTCATCGAGGGTATACCCAAAAAGACGGGTAAAAGTGTCATTCACCGCTGAAATACGATGATCGCTGTCCGTTTTAACCACAGCATCAGAAGAATATTCAAAGAGCGCATCCGAACGAATCTTTTGTTTTTTTAGCTCAATTTCGTATTTTTTTCTGTCAGTGATATCCCGCACAGATTCTACCACCGCTTCTATAGAACCTGTATCTGAGCGCATAGGGTAGGCATGGATTTCTACCCATTTCTCTCCGTAATGTGTCCAGGTGGTGGTTTCTTCATACTCCTTCTTTCCACTATTAAGAGCCCTGACGACAGGGCAACCCGCGCATGGCTTGCCTTTATTATGAAACGCTTGATGGCATTTCTTACCTTCTAAGGGGATCTGTTCAGGATGCCATTCTTTAATGGTATGGTTCACATACCGGACGGTTAAATCAGGGTTTACGACGCATATCCCTTCCTGAATACTTTCAAAAATTCCGTCTAAAAGTTGGTTCTGTTCCCACAGCGCTTCTTCCATCTTTTTCCGTTCCGTTATTTCCCTGGCCAGTGCCAGAATATATTCTTCACCTTCTATCTCAATCTTACCTAGTGTTATTTCCGCCGGGTAAGTAGATCCATCTTTGCGTTGGTGAGTTACTTCTATGATGAAAGGGTCATCTCCAGGACGCATGCCTTCCCAGTCCACATCATCCCTTTCAATGGCGTTGGGATCCAGGTCAAACACCGTGAGTTCCAGCAACTCTTCCCGAGAGTATCCCGTTTGTTTAACCGCCATCAAATTCACATCCACAACACTTCCTTTTAAATCATGTAAAAATAGCATTTCTACCGATTGGTTCACAATAGATCGGTATTTCACTTCGCTTCTTCTCAGCTGCGCTTCTTTTTCCTGGGCCACTTTTTCTGCCAGTTTCTGGTTGGTTATGTTAACATGTTCTATTATGACTTTTTGGTAAGATCTTTTATGATATTGTTCGTGCCCCACTTCTAACGGAGTCACTCGCCCCAAAAACCATCTTTCAATATGGGGCGAATGACAGGGGTATTCAATTTGAAAGGAGTCTTTTTCTCCTTTTATGACTTGTCGAACTGCCTGCTCAAACTCTTGAGCCACTGCCTGGCCTTCACCCAAAGCCTGTTCACAAACTTGGAGATAATTAACCCCTACTCCCACCCTGGACTTGTCCCCGTTATTTTGTACGGCAAAGGTCTCCCAAGCGCGGTTCACTTCTACTATATAGCCTTCTTCATCCAAAATACAAACATTGCTAATAAAAGAATCAATCAAAGCCCTGATCAAAGGGTTGTCTTGTAAATCATGCGAATTTTGCACAATAAATCACCCAACCAATATCTTTTGATGCGCATACTCACAGGTACCTGTTCA
>CAZARY010000061.1:0-10807 GCA_964487675.1 uncultured Clostridia bacterium
CCCGGGCCGTGAGCTTGCCCTTCTCATGCTGCTTCGCAATACGCTTCTCGCCCCCACCCTGGTACAACTTCTCTTTCTGTTGTTGAAGTTGTTCTATTTTATTCTCGCCGTTCATTTTCCCTACACCTCCCCTAATAAGTCTCCCCAAATAATCACTCAAATCCTTAGCTTTACTTCCAAAATGCACAAACACACGGGAATTTTTAAAATTCCATTTATTCTATGAGCCGCAAATGCGTACAATGACCATTTTATAATATTTGGCTATTAAGTTAAATCAGGGAAGCAAATTAAATGTGTGTTGCAATGCTTGAGCGAATATTTCTTTGCTCAAGATCATACCAGCGAACCGATTTTGGGCTGCGTTAACTGTCTGACCGAACGCAGTGAGGGAGTTTTAACGCAGCCCAAAATCGGGAGCATGGTTACAGCCAGTTCAGCAAAGCCATGAGTGAAAGTATTGTAACACCAAATACGGAATTTATCCTGATTTAACTTGATAACCATTTTCTAATATTTAATTTACGTCTGTATTACTCTTTTCTATCTCCCTCATGTTTGTAAAAGCCATTATGCTCGCCTAATCTCGGGGCAGCTTCTCTTATAACCCCAGGAGTTTCACTAAACTTAATGGGCATGCCTGGCAAATTTAGCTCCCCTATTTCAGGATGCTCGACCGTTGCAAACATTTTCCTGGCTTTCACTTGTTCATTTTCTAGCACATCACTAATTCGATTGACCGGCGCACATGGTATGCCTTCCGCTTCTAATTGTTCAATCCATTCCCTGGTTGTCTGGCTCTTAAACAAAGGAGTCAAAACTTCTTCCAGCTGATGCCTGTTTTCGGTTCTCAACTGGTTACTGGCAAAGCGCTCATCTTCAATTAAGTTTTCTTTTCCAATAGCCTGGCAGAATATTTTCCAGAGTTTCTCATTACCGATTGCCACGACAACATAATCATCTTTGGTATCAAACATAGAAAATGGTGTTATTGCCGGATGCCGATTGCCAATTGGTTCAGGGTTTTCACCAGTAGCACAGTATCTGGCAAAGGCATTTTCCAATATGGAGATCTGACAATCCAGCATAGACACATCCACCAATTGACCTTCTCCTGTTTTTTCTCTATGAAATAAAGCTGTCATAATGCCCAGGGCCGTAAAAATGCCAGCATTAATATCAGCAATAGATGAACCAACTTTGGTGGGTCTGCCATTTTCCTGCCCTGTAATGCTCATGAGCCCGCTCAAAGCTTGAATGGTTAAATCATAAGCTGGCTTTTCGCTGTAAGGGCCAGTTCTACCAAATCCAGAAGTAGCCGCATAGATAAGTTGGGGATTATATTTTTTAAGTTCCTCATAGCTTAGCCCAAGTTTTTCCATAGTTCCTGGTCGGAAGTTTTCTACTACTACATCGGCTTCTTTAACCATCTCTATAAAATTTGCTTTCTCCGTTTCATCTTTCAAATTCATCTCAATACTACGTTTGTTTCGATTGATGCCTTGAAAATACATACTTTCTTTCCCTTTAAACGGGCCAAAATAGCGGGAATCGTCGCCTGTTTCCGGCCTTTCCACTTTAATGACTTCTGCTCCTAAATCTGCTAAAAGCATAGTACAAAAGGGCCCAGCTAATACCCTGCTCAGGTCAACCACTTTCACTCCTTCTAAGGCTTGTTTCATTTCTATATTCCTCCCTTATTCAGGTATTTTAAAACAATTACTTTGATTGGGTCTGACCTTTCTTTGGCGGATAAACAACTTGGTATTATCCAAATAAAAAAATGAGCCCAGGAAAAAAATACCCCACAGACTCATCACCTGTTTCACTTTATCACAATTGAGTCTTTAAAAAACTTTGATTGAAAAAATGATTGAGATAAATTGAAGTTTCAATTAAAACGCTTGTCTCGTTAGGCGGTCAGAGCTGTTTTCACTCGAACACTCCCCAAAACACAATCACCCACCAGCTCTTATTCAACCACGTTAATTTTAACGTACATCAAAGCAAATAGCAAGATATTAATCTTATTTGATATGAGTTTCTGTGCTTTTATGCTGTTATACTGTGTTATACTGAGTGACGTTTTTCATTTTGCCCACCAGTTTGTGTTAAGAAAATGTAAAGCCGCTTCTAGGGCACCACCTCCAATAGATCTGGCTTTATCAGAAATGCTAAAGCAATGATGAGTTTCCGCACGTGGATCCACATCTCCAATTTTCATGCCCTCTTTTACCTCAATTCCTTCCATCAGAAGCCCCCGAACAATTCCGCAAATTTTTGCTTCGATCTTTTCGCCCCCTATTTCAGCTACAACGTCTCCTGTTTCTACTTGATCGCCTATATAGACTTTCGGTTTAAAAATTCCGTTTCGAGGAGCTCGCAAAACTCTTTCTACTGTATAACCGCCAACATTTCCTGGAATTCCTGTATTTTCCTTGGCTTTGCCCGTGTAGTAAACTTTACCCAAATAATGACCCCGGGCCGTTTCAACCACAGCATGTACATCTTCACCAGCTTCAAACCCCGGTCCTAAACCTATAACAACCGGCGCTAAATCTTTTGCTGCATCTCCAGCTTTTTTCTTCATCGTGGCATCAATTAAAACATGGGGCTTTAGATAGTTTAAACTCGATAAGTTCGGGTCAATCATGATTGGTATGCTTTTAGTCCCGCGAAATTTTTCCATTTCGTCGTAATTCTTCACTAAAATGCCCTTGATTCCTTCTATCTCTACCTCTCCTTGATAGACCGCTTCTGCAAAAGAGACCGTGCGCCTAACCACCAAAGGCGCTTCCAATTCGGTGATCACTACATCAAACCCCGCATTATAAAATCTATGAGCCACACCAGTGGCTAAATCTCCACCTCCTTTGATTAATACCAACGCCTGTCCTTTTAACAAAACCATCATTCAATGCCTCCCCTATTTTTAACCTGTATGATCTCGGCAATAATACTGACAGCTATTTCCGCTGGTGTGTTGCCGCCAAGGTCCAAACCTATAGGCGCATAAACCTTTTCTAATTGCTTTTCATTGTGCCCCTCATTTCGCATATTTTGAAAAACCGTTTCGATTTTCTTTTGACTGCCGATCATCCCAATATAGGCCGCGCTGCTATCAACAACTTGCTGTAAAGCTTCTTGGTCTTTAGCATGTCCCCTTGTCACAATCACGATATAAGTATTACTCGTAATAGGATAATCCTTCAAGGCATTGACTATTTCGTCACAGATGGTTTCGTCTGCCCTGGGAAAATTCTCTTGATTGGCAAAGTCTTTTCTGTCATCCAACACGGTTATATGGAAATTCAAAGGATGCGCAATTTTTGTTATCTCCTGCGCTATGTGTCCGCCTCCTACTAGCAGGAGATTGGGAGCCTTTATGATAGGTTCAATAAACAATTTGACCTGCCCACCACACACCATGCCCAAATCTTCAGCATCCTGATTCGTCAGTTTTCTCTCAATAAAGCGGCATTGGTGATTTTTAATGGCATTCAAACCATCTTCAATGGCTTTTTTTTCCAAGGCCCCTCCCCCTATAGTTCCTTCTATACTGCCATTTTCATACACCACCATTTTAGCACCTGGCACACTTGGGGTTGAACCAGTAGATTCCACCACCGTGATAAGAGCCACGGATTTGTCCGCATGTAAGTTCTCCAGCACCCGTCTAAATATAGCTTGATTATTTTCATTCATACGCTCACCTCATTTTAAATGTTTTTGGTAATGATTTATTAACAGCTTAAATTGTAAGCATAATCGCGTAATTTTGATATCTTCTTGAGTTATGTTAAAATAGCTATAACTATTTGGGGCTAATCTAATAGGGCTTATTATTGTGTTTTGTTACCCCTTGTCATTAACAATGTTCAACTCTTTCTGGTGGAGGATAAAACGTTGCAATTGCCTTTAAGAATCGGTACCCAAAACCCTAAAAAACATTCGAACAATTTTTACCATCAAATTCAGTGGTATTCAAAAAACTTGGCCCTAAACACCCAAAGTATTGAAATAGACTCCCTATTAACCCTTCATGACCGGGTCATAAATTTTACCCGTAAAAAACATGGCGAAGTGCTGAGTGTGGCACACCCCTTTATATATAAAGGCCCTTCTACTGTAGGGGTTTCTTCTTATGCTTTCAAACAAGTAACAAACGCCTTAAAAAGTGGGGCCCTAAAGTCTGGAATACTGAGTGGAAACCAACTTACATTAGCTTATAAAAATATTCCTCCACAATATTTTTCCCTTCATCATGCTCTATCATTATCTTTTCATGTAGAGAGCGCAATAAATCCAAATATTAAAGACAAAAAAATAAACGCCCAAATTGATTATATTTATCAAAGACTGGAATTAACAAGGGAAAAACTTAAGAGAAGCTGTGATATAGACAGCCGAATAGTCTTTGCTTCAAATATTTCAAATAGTGACAGCACTTCCCCTAACCAACATGCTCCAGGCGCTGGTTTTTTCCAATCCCAATTCAAAAAACATTTTCCACGGCTCGTTATAAAGCTCTTAGAAAACAAGAATAACAATAATTTAGACTCTGATTGGAGAAACCAAGCCGACCAGCTTATTGGATTGGGCCGAGGGACCACACCCAGCGGTGATGACATGATTCACGGCTGCTTTATCGCTTTAAATTGGCTAAAGCAGTTAGAGCTATACGCCGCTGAGGTCCCCCAGTTTTCTGAAAAATTATTAAGACACTATCAACAAAAAACTACAAAAATGGGTGTACATATGCTTTCCACAGGCACACAAGGGCAAACTCCTGAACCGGTTTTAGACTATATAAAACTTTTAACTTCTAACAACAATTTTGAGGTTCCTTCCAATATTGATTCCATATCAACTCCCTTTGAAAGAGTATCCCAAATGGGGCACTCAACGGGACTAGATATTCTCACAGGGTTCACATACACTGCTTTAAAAGCTTTAAATGAAATATAAAATCATCTTGACACATTAAAAAGTGCATTCTTTTTTTACTCATCATCCAAAAGTTTATAGATATTAACGGCAATTTCTAAATTCAGGGAATTTTCTGGATGGTTAATTTTAACCCCGGTAATTTTTTCTATTTTTTCAATTCTGTATAATACCGTATTATAGTGGGTATATAAGACCTGGGATGTTTTTTTTAAATTTCGGTTCATATCAAAGTACTTGGTTAATGTTTTTAATAATTCGCCATTGCTCTTTTGATCATATTCCAGGACAGGCTTCAAAAAGTCATCGGCAAACTCAATCAATTCATGCCGTGATTTCTCATACAAAATTCGGTAAAACCCTAAATCTTCAAAGTGCAATAAAGATGAACCAGAAGTTAACTGGCAAATATTCATTGTTTTATGCGCTTCATTATAGCTATATTTAATCTCATTTAAGTTGTGGTAATAATTACCAACCCCTACATCGACTAAGCTATCTTTAAACTTTTTAGAGTCCCAAAGTAAGTTCTGCAGCCTCTCTTTTAGCTCTTTGGCTAATTTTCTTTTCGCGTCAGAAAAGTTTTGTTCTTGTTCCACTTGCAGCAGCACTACGATAAAATTCCCCTTTAACCCTGCAAAAATGTTGCCTTGATTATAACCTTTTTCCTGGTTTATGCGAGCAATAATTTTTTCGTGTTCTTCTTGGTCGCCCAGGGCATTAAATTTATATTTGCCATTATTTTTGTCCTTATTGCCAAAGTTGATCAAGGCTACAGCCACTGGCTTTTCCAAGTCAATATGATAATTACTATAACCGCGCTGCACAATATCTGATCTATCATATTCCTTACACTCACCTGAAAGCAGCAGATCTAAAAACTCATTGCGATAATTTTTTTCAATTTCAAACACCGCTTTCCGCTTCATAAATTCTAGACCCGCTACCGTTGCAGCCCTTTCTAAAACCAGAATGTCATATTCATCGATAAAGTTTGATCGATAAATGGAATATATATACCCATAACTCTTTTGATTGACAATAATAGGGATTCTGAGTGCCCTATTGAGTGGAACATCAGATGTACCGCCTTCCAAAACAAAAGCATACTCAATCTCTTTTATATTTCCAAATTTCATCTTTTTGTGTTGTAATTTGAGTGCATCGCTGGTGGAGTTCAATAAAAGCTTTTTAATAAAGTGTCGATCCTTTTCATTCACATTTTCAGCTACGATAAACTCATCGTAATAATCGCTGGTTATGACAACAGGAGCATTAATGATTTTTGTTGTTCGATTGCAGATCTCTTGCAGTGAACTTCCCTGCAGCACCAATTCTATAAGCTCTTTATGGGCAAATTCCAACTGTTTCAATAACACATTTTGTTTATTCGATATAACTTCCAAAATAGGAGAGATAATCTCGGCAAAGGAAAGATCAAAAGGGATTTCCAATAAAGGGACTTCATAGCGGTCAGCATCCCGTTTAATATCTTCAGGGATTTCACGTATGAATCTTCTGGGCTTCATAGCCAAACCCGCCCCGCCTCTTTTCGCCAGTTCAGGGATCAATTCCCTCATTTTTTCCGGATGTTCCCTAAAAGAATATCCAGTGGTCAGTAAAAATTCGCCATCCATAATCCACTCTGAAATATCAGGCACCTCAATCACGTTTATAAATTTTATGATCCGGTTAACACCATTTTTTCCTCCAACAAGCTTTAATTTTTTCATGACATTTAACGATAGGGCCTCATTTACCGAAATACCATACTGCGCTTGTAAAACCTCACTCATCCTCGTCCCTCCATTTCGTATTCAATTTCGCATCCATCCCATCACTCAAGAGTTTATTTGTGTTTGGTTTTTATAGGCATTTGGTTTTTATAAGTTATTTATAAGAATATATACTGTTTTCATTATAAATTACCAAGCAAAAAAACTCAAAGGATTAACGCTGTGTTATTCTCTTCACATATATGTGAACCCTTTATAACTTTTCACAAAAACATATCAAAATGTTACCAACTATTTACAATGATACATACAACGGCCGCACCCGGAGTAACCCCATTTTTGCTGTAGGGAATGGTTATACTTCCAGCACTGGTTAGCGTCATAGCCCTGCGAACGCGATATTGCTTTAACCGGACAAGATTTAACGCATTGGTAGCACTGATCACATTCTTTAGCTGCTGAAAAAGAAGCACCCTTAGCATCACCCTTGATGTTTGTATCCTGAAAAAGGTCCGGTTCAGCTTCTGTAATTAATGTGGTCAACCTTACCCTGGCCCCATAAATTTTGTGGATAAATAAATTATGCCAACCCACATTTCCTAGATCTGCCATTTTCGCAATAATTTTTGAAGGCACCACATCCGATTGCAGCAGTCGGTAATCGTCTGGAGGGGAAAAGTTTTGCACTATGGTAAA
This sequence comes from uncultured Clostridia bacterium, assembly GCA_964487675.1. Taxonomy (GTDB): domain Bacteria; phylum Bacillota; class Natranaerobiia; order Natranaerobiales; family Natranaerobiaceae; genus CAZARY01. Next base: position 7,380 of record CAZARY010000061.1, read on the forward strand.
CTGGCCAAATGTTTCGTAGCCACCACCATCCAGCATTCTACATATTTCCAGTAAGGCACAGTTAAGTTGTTCATTTACGGTAATATTATGTCTCGCGGTATATTTTCCGGGGTTTTTTAAATTGCCTTTCAAAACGCTTTTGCCCAGAACAGCTACCGTTTTCATATTTCCCTCCGGAAAGTAGCTAGAAGGCAATAACCAATTAACGCTTTCTTTTTTTTTATCATTTGTCATATTTTCATATTGCTCCACAGCTACACCGCCCCAAAAATCCACGCCGTGCTTTAACAATAAACTATCTAGTTTTTTCTTGAAATCGCCTGCCCACTCATCCATTTTATCCTCTCCTAATAAAAAGAGGGAGCTCTGGCTGGTTAGCTCCCCCGATTACATGCATACTTTATGGTGACGTAAATCTACCAGGTTAAACTGATAATTTTGCTTTGCCCCGATATTCTAAAACCAATAAGTCATCTTTAAAAAAATGTCTTGATAACTCTTATGATAATTTGTCAAGCAAATCTAAAAGTTCTTCATCCCCTCCCGCAGGTGGCGACCAGTCCACATGCATCACCTGGGTATTTTCTCTCTCTTTTAAATTCTGAGCAAAATCTTGAAGCCCCATATTAATTACCTTCAATTCCTGTTGAAAAAGTTCATTAACTTTATTGGCGCTCATTGACATACACCTCCCGGTTAGTTAGCTTAAAACTTCTGCCGCTAGTTTCACTGCCTCCACATTACTCGGCAGTACTTTTACACCAGCTGCTTCTAGCTTATTAACCTGCTCCTTATAATCCTGAGGGTCGTCCTCTGTACCGCAAACAGAGGCAATAAATGATATCTGCCTATTATCTTTTTCTGCAATTTCTTTTGCCTTGTTTATTGCTTTTACCGCTTCCCCCGCAGGGTCCTCATGAGAACCATACCCAATCACCACATCCAAGAGAACTACAGCCGTTTCCGGATCTTTGGCTTCTTGTTCAATCCTGTCGTTTCTGGTGCCCGGGTCAATCATGGGATGCGGCTTACCTTTAGTGAACTCATCTTCACCCAGGTCTACGATAGTGTGTTCTTTACTTACAAAGGAGTCCTCTAATTCGTATTGTTTATTCAGGGCAATATTGGAATAAATGCCACCAATTTCTTCTTCTAATATATTCATAGCTTCAAAAGCCAGGGTGCCACCTGAATAAAGCCCTCTTAGGTATTTTTGTTCGGTCCCCAATTTTCCTTTTTCTTCATCCACTATTTTTTGGGAGACCTCTACAGTTGCTTCACCAGGCTCTCTCCCTTCAGCTAAATCCACCGCTTTTTGCGCGGCCTCTTTAATTGTGACAGCAGGGTAGCAATTATTATATTGCTTAATTTCCGAAGGATCTCCCCCTACAAAATTAACCACCACAGGTTTGCTCCCTTTGGCTGCAACATCTAAGACCTTTTTGGCGACAGAACTCTCAGGGGGTTTAGATACAATAACAATAATCTCTGTTTCATCATCATTTTGAAGGGCTTCCATTCCTTGTATCATAGCTTTTCCGCCAACATCTTTCTTTACATCTCTACCACCAGTACCGATGCCCTGGGACAGTCCTTGATCGAACTTGTGAACCAATGTGCTGACTTCTTGAAGACCGGTCCCTGCAGCCGCCACCACGCCGATTTTCCCTTTTCGCACTTCATTGGCAAAAGCTAAAGGGGCACCGTTAATAATTGCAGTGCCGCAATCCGGCCCCATAACCAAAAGTCCTTTTTCTTCGCCTTTCTCTTTCAACGAAATCTCCGTTTCCAGAGGCACGTTATCGCTAAATATCATCAAATGAAGTCCCGCATCCAATGCTTTTTTGGCTTCTCTTTCTACGTATTCCCCAGGTATGGAAATTAATGTTAGATTGGCTCCAGGAAGCGAATCTAGCGCACTATCAAAAGTTTTAGGGATATATTCACCGAATAAATCGGCTGTTTGGCTGCTTTTATGTTTTAGTTCGTGCAATGCAGTTTCTATGCCTTGTTCCGCTGTTTCTTCATCCACCGCATCAACTGCTATAATCAAATCATTTGGCCCTGCTTCCTGTTTGATTTCATCCGTTAGAAGCCCACTTCCCTCCAAAAATTGTTTGTTATGATCCGTGCCTATAATGGCCTCTGCACCTTCAATACCTTCCATATCTCTCACTTTGGTAGAGACGCGCATAAGAAATACGGAATCCATAAACATATTCTTTTCAATGTGTGATTTTATGACCATAAATTCTTCCTCCTTTTCTAGATTTTATGTCCTTGTTCCGGTTTCTTTTCGTTTAACCAACATGTCTCCAATATTTTTCCTTTACACTATTGTAACATGTGTACCGGTTTTGTCATGCAAGGCATTTTGTACCTCATCCAGGGAAGAAATAATTGCTTTGTTCCCTGTATTTTCTACAAATTTTATCGCTGCTTTAACTTTAGGAGCCATGCTGCCCTGGCCAAAATGACCTTCATTTTCATAAGCCTTTAATTCCTCCAGGGTAACATTCCTCAGGCGTTTTTCGTCCGGTTGACCAAAATTGATGGCCACACATGGAACGTCGGTTAATATCATAAAGATATCAGACTTCACGATCTCAGCTAAAATTGAGCCTGCCAAATCTTTATCAATAACCGCTTCTATACCTTGATAATGGTTGTTTTCCCTGGTTACAGGGATCCCCCCTCCGCCTGAAGCAATCACTACTTGGGCATTATCAAATAAATTTTTGATAACCTCACTTTCCACGATATCTTTAGGAATAGGGGAAGGCACAACTTTTCGCCAACCTCTACCAGAATCTTCGATCCAGGTCTCGTTTTTTGCCGTCATTCTCTGCTGGGCTTCCTCCTCAGAGAAAAATGGCCCAATGGGTTTCGAAGGATTTTGAAATAACGGGTCATTTTTGTCAACAACGGATTGTGTCACAAGTGAAACAGCTGTTTTATCAATATTTCGAGCGGCAAGTTTGTTGTTTAGCTGCTGCTGGAGCATGTAACCTATCTGTCCCTGCGTCATGCCAACCAAGGTATACAATGGCATCTCTGCCACTTCTTCTCGGGATAACTCATTTTGTATCACCAAGTTACCTACTTGGGGGCCATTTCCGTGGGTTACGGCCAATTCATAACCTTGTTCAATCAGTTCAGCTAACTGGGAAGCAGCTGTGCTGGCATTTTCAAGCTGCTGCTCAAAGGTACCCCATTGGCCACTTCTGAGCAGTGCGTTCCCACCTAAAGCAATTGTCAATTTCATCTGTAAATCACTCCTTTGATTTGGCTTTTTTGCTTTTGAGTGTTGGCGCCATAGTATTCAAATTTACCACATGCATAAAGAAACAAAAATTTTCAATCATACCTCTAAAATGCTAATCATAGATTTATTATTTTAGTGTTAATTAAATATTTTATCATAAAAA
>CAZARY010000062.1:0-860 GCA_964487675.1 uncultured Clostridia bacterium
AGGACAGGGTAGGGTTATAGTAATATTAAATATTTTAAGTCTCACCTAATTCTGACACTATTTCTTGAAACGTTGCTACTCTTACGTCGCACCTAATTCTGCAACTATTTCTTGAAACGTTTCTACTATCCCGTCTCCTAATGCTGTTAATGCCCCTATAACAACTACTGCTACCAGTGCGATGATGAGTCCATATTCTACCATACCCTGTCCTTCTTCTTCCGTCCACAATCTTTTCAGATGATGTAACATGAGCTGCACCTCCTTTCGTTCGCGATTAAATCAAATTATGAATTGCGCTTTTATACATTGTGTTGGTGCGTGCTGCTTTATGTACTCAATTTGCTAGTATTCAGCCGAGGTTCCCAACCTATTTTCTTTACCTGGATCATTTTTTGGGTGAATATTGCCTACTATATTTGTAAATGCATTGTAAAACAAAAAAAAACTCCTGCCATCGAGCAAGAGTCGTGTTTTCCACCATGTACTATGGCTTAAATATTTTTTTGTCTTTATGCTTCCCTAGTCATCACCCGCGCCAAAGACTTACTTATTCATTGACGCCCTTGTATCCAAGTAAGGGCTTAGCCAGCATGGGTAAACAGGCGGTTATTCGTCATAGGCCTTTAGGCTTATTATCCTTTATTGTCAGGCTTGATTACCTTATTTCACCTGCGAACTCCGTCATCAAGTATTGCCTGCTCATAAAAAACCCCCGGTAGGTAATACGCGCTTGTGGCCTTAGGACTAAATATCTACCAGCCCAAGTCTTAGTGCCGTGATCACCGCCTGGGTCCTATCAGATACTTCCAATTTCCGCAAAATATTGGAAACATGGTTTTTGACCGTTTTTTCGGAAA
>CAZARY010000062.1:870-10786 GCA_964487675.1 uncultured Clostridia bacterium
AAATGTAGAGTTCTGCTGAAACTTCCCGGTTGGTTAGTCCCTTGGCCATGAGTCCCAGGATTTCTTTTTCCCTGGAGGTAAGTTGGGTTTCGCCTTCACCGTCTTTGATCAGGTGGCGGGAATTTTTAGCCAGGCGCTTAAATTCGCCCAGAAGCTTATATGTAATGGTGGGGTGAATAAAGCAGTTGCCTTTAGAGACTTCTTTGATGGCTTGGACCAAGGTAGGGGTCTCCGCGTCTTTCAACAAGAACCCCGAAGCGCCTTCTTTGACAATTTCAAACAAGTACTCTTCGTCTTCATGAATGGTAAGGGCAATAATATTCACATCGGGCCGGGCCTCTTTCACGGCTTTCGTCGCATCAACGCCATTGAGGATTGGCATGTTGATATCCATGAGGACCACATGGGGCTCTAGCTGGTTCACTTTTTCCAGCACTTCTTCACCGTTTTGCGCCTCTCCGCACACAGACATGTCTTCCTCCAGGTCTAATATTTTTTTTAAGCCCTGTCGGAAAAGCGTGTGATCATCAGCCAGTAAGATTCGGATGACGTCATCATTCTGATCTGCCATCATCTTCATCACCTCCCCCTTCTTTCGACAGTTCCGCTTCCGAAATGGGGACTTTAATTGAGACCCTCGTGCCTTCTCGTTTTCGAGACTGGATAATTATTTCTCCCCCCAAGCTCTGAACCCTTTCTTTCATGTTGGACAGCCCAAAATGGTGACCATCAAGGGTTTCCTCATCGTTAGACATATCGAACCCAATACCATCATCCCTAACGACAATTTGAACTTTTTCATAGGTGAACTCTGTTTTTACCCAAAATCTTTTCGCGCGAGAATGTTTTTTGACATTGTTTAAAGCTTCCTGAGCTGTCCGGAACAGAGCAATTTCCAGATCCCGGTCCAGGCGAAATTCCTCACCGAATACTTTGAGCTCACCTTCAATGTCAGCTTCTTCTTCCACATCCTGAATTAAACGGCGAATGGCCGGTACAAGCCCTAGATCATCCAAGGTCATGGGACGGAGGTCAAATATGATCTTTCGCACATCTTTTAAATTGGTGCGGACTTGCTCCTTTAAATCCGACAGTTCTTCTTTTAAGCTGTTGTTCTTCTCCCCGGTATCAATCAATTTTTCACAGTATTCCGTCCTAAGGACCATATTGGCCAAGCTTTGGGCAGGCCCGTCGTGGATTTCTCGGGCCACACGGCGCCGCTCTTCCTCCTGGGCCCGGATAATCTTTAGGCCAAAATCCTTGCGTTTTTCCAGGTCCTCAAGCGTTTCCTGTATATCACCAAACCCTTTGGATAAATAAGACTCAATCACACCTAACTGGTTCATCACGTTTTCAGCTTTTTTAATGGTATTATTTAAATTGCGAATGCGCCTTTCCAGACTGTCTCGGTACGTTCGCATCTGCTGTTCCCGTTCTTTCATAATGGTGAGCCGTACTTTGAGCTCGCTGGCTTCCTCGTAAGCTTCTTTAATGTCCTCTTCACTGAAGCGGTGGAAATCTTTGCTGACCTTAACCAGTCGCACCCGGGCATGATAGCTTTTCTTTTCCAAATCGTCTACTTCTTGAATGATCTGAGCGGTTTGTTTTTTGGCTTTATTCAACTCCTCTTCTAACTGTTGAAATTCATTTCGAGCAGTTTCCGATATTTCAAATATCTCTTTCCGGCCGTCTTGAATATTGCTGATGGTTTCTTGTAAAATGGCGTCTATCATATTAGAATCAATTTTCTTTTGCTTATTTTTCTCCGATGTATGTCGATTGTCTGCCATAAAATACAGCCTCCGAATAATTTAATCGCGTTTTCCTATCTATTCTCATCTATCTTTCATCATTCTTCCCTTGATTTTACCGGGTTGTTCCTTTAATTCATTCAGAAAAAAGAAACCTTCAAGAGAAGCACCAACAATAAACGTTATTATCAAAATTTTTATATTGTTTCTATTCGATAAATGACAACTAAAGTCCTTTATCAGCGAGCATTTCTTCTAAAATTCCATGGCTTCTTTTCTTGACTTTAACCTAGTCATTAGGGCGCCGCAATGCCAGCGTCTTCTTTAAGTTTTGATGCCTTATCCGTCTTTTCCCAATTTAAGTCCAAGTCTATACGGCCCATATGGCCATAACAGGCCACCTGTCGATAGATAGGCCGCAGGAGATCCAGATCCCTTATAATCGCCCCGGGGCGTAGGTCAAAATGCGCTTTGATCAATTTTTCAATCTGCTCTTCTGGAATCTTATTGGTGCCGAAAGTTTCCACCATCACGCTCACCGGATTTGCCACCCCAATGGCGTATGCAATTTGGACCTCGCATTTATCCGCCAGGCCGGCAGCCACTACGTTTTTCGCAATATACCGCGCAGCGTAAGCAGCGGAGCGGTCCACTTTGGTGGGATCCTTCCCGGAAAAAGCACCGCCGCCATGACGCGACATGCCCCCGTATGTATCCACCATAATTTTTCGGCCCGTGGCGCCAGCATCTCCCTGAGGACCACCCACAACAAACCTGCCAGTGGGATTAATGAGGTACTCCGTGTCATTATCTAGAAACGCTTCAGGAACCACTTCATGCACCACGTAATGGATAACATCTTCTTCCAATTGATGGCTGTATACCTTGGGGCTGTGCTGGGTGGAAACCACCACTTTATCCACCCGAAAAGGTTTCCCGTTGTGATATTCCACCGTCACCTGGCTCTTCCCATCGGGTCGAAGGTAAGGGAGCACCTGGTTTTTCCGCAGCCTGGCCAATTGACGTGTCAGCTTATGGGCCAAGGAGATCGGTAAAGGCAGGTATTCTTCCGTTTCATTGGTGGCGTAGCCAAACATCATCCCCTGATCCCCGGCACCAATCGCCTGGACATCTTCTTCGGTCAGGTTTCCCCGCCGCTTTTCCAGGGCCTCATTTACGCCCCTAGCAATGTCCGGTGATTGTTCATCGATGGAGGTTAATACCGCACATGTTTCTCCATCAAAGCCATATTTAGCCCTGGTATAACCGATTTCCTGAATGGTTTCCCTCACCAGGCTGGGAATATCTACATAACATTTGGTAGTGATCTCCCCTGTAACTAAAACCATCCCTGTGGTTACGGTCGTTTCGGCGGCAACCCTGGAAGCTGGATCTTTGGCCAGCATGGCATCCAAAATCGCATCGGAAATCTGATCCGCTATTTTGTCAGGATGTCCTTCTGTGACGGATTCCGAGGTCATCAATTTTCGGCTCATGAACCTGTCCCTCCTTTTTGCAGTCCATTTATTCTTAATTTGCTGAATTTCCTTGCTAAATTTGCCAAATATTTATTCCCAAAAGTTAAAATCATTCTATTACAGGGGAATAAACCTGTCAACTGAACTCAAAAGCTTAGACAAATGGCCATTTCGGTTAAGCATCCACCAAGGCAAACATAAGTTCTCCTTTTACAGCTAGTTCCCCATCTATCTGGATACTGCCTTCTCCTTTGCCCACACTCCCTTTCACCTTGGTCAGTTCTACCTGGATGTCCAGTAGATCGCCTGGCACCACTTGGCGTTTAAATTTAACCTTATCCACCCCGGCAAACACTGCAAGTTTGCCTTCGTTTTCCGGTTGGGTCATTAAGGCACACGCCCCGACTTGGGCCATCGCCTCTATCAACAGCACACCCGGCATCAACGGGCGCCCGGGAAAATGACCCTGCAAAATGGGGTCATTGGCAGAAACCGTTTTTACGCCTTCCGCTTTCTTGCCGGGCACCAGATTTGTAAGCTTGTCCACCATTAAAAAAGGGTACCTGTGAGGAATAATTTTTTTGATGGCATTGATATCCTGCACCTGCCTGGCTTGTTCGTTACCCCTGTCTCCTTTGCGGCCGGCTGGCCGGTCATCATCAGGATGCACCATGATATTTTTTGAGTGAGAATGTGGGAGCAGCTATTTTATAATTCACCATCCCCACCCAACTTCCCCTCCTTTCTTTTTTAGCTTTTTTAGTTTTTTTAATTCTGTTCGCCCGGGTTATCCGGTTGCGGTCACTTTGCACGAGCACGATCAACAGCTGGTTTATCTTAAAAAGCTTATCTAAATGAAACTTCCATGAGCTTATTATTAAAGTATTCTATTTAAATAAAAAAAGTCCTATTTGACTTTATGATTTTTAAATGCTCCCATCTTTTATCTCCGCCTTCGGCTAAAAAACTCAATGCTGACCTGGAAGGGCACCTTCTAAGTCAACTCAATAATTCAATATTGAAATTGAGGTTGCGGATAGATTGAGAAATCAATTAAAAAATATTTGATTAAGCCATTAAAGAAATTTTCTAGAAACACAGAAATTGTATATGAGTTTTTTTAATAACCTTTTTGCTTATCCACCCGGTTCAAAAGTGTATCCCCCCGGAGATAGGCTTCCAAGTTATCCCGGAATAGGGCAATGGCTTCCCGATTATAATCCGGCGAGGCCCCGGCTACGTGGGGCGTGATAAAACAATTTTCCAGTTCCCAAAAAGGGGAGGTTTCAGGCAGAGGCTCTTCCGTGAACACATCAAGCCCGGCACCGCCGATACACCGCTCTGCCAGCATCCGGTAAAGGGCACTCTCATCGATAATGTCGCCCCGAGAAACATTGACCAAGAAAGCATGTTCCTGTAAAAGAGAAAGCTCGTTTGCGCCCATCATATGCCTGGTTTCAGCAGTGAGCGGCACTGAAAGCACTAGGTAATCCACCCGGGGCAAAAATTCCTCCAATTGGTAAGGCGCATAAACGGCATCCACGCATTTCAGCCCTATCCCCTCTAAGCGGTCTGGATTACGCTTAACAGCCTCTACATTCATATCAAAGGCCTTCCCTTTCCGGGCTATTTCCCTTCCCGTGGCGCCAAGGCCAATGATGCCCAACGTGCTGTGGGCCAGGGTACGTACGCTCAATTTTTCCCAGTTTTTCTTGTGCTGCAAGTCTCGAAATATAAATTGATTCCGGGCAAAACCCAGGATAAAAGAAAAGACATGCTCCGAAAGTTGGTACTTATGGAGCCCCTTAGAATTCGTCAAAATGATATCGGAATTGACAATTTCTGGGTGTAAAAATTTTTCTACCCCGGTGGTTAGCGCATGAACCCACTTGAGTCTTTTCCCGTTTTGGAGCAGTCGTGAAGAAATAATCCCCCCCCAACCCACCAGGATATCCGCGTCTGGTATGTGTTGAAGCAGTTCTTCCTCCTCGGTCGACGCAAGAATTTTTACCTCCGGGAAACGCGTTTCCAAGGGGTCTCGGTATTTTTCCTTGAGATTTCCGGCGAATAAAACGTTAATGGTCAATGTCAATCCTCCTTTGCGGTAGAGAATCTATCTTTTAATTGCACAGGCAGGTGAGAAGGGGTAGAAATGCCTTCGGCCTTAACCCCAAAAGCATAACTTTCTACTGCCACACCCTGGGACACAGCGAATACCAGGGCTTTAGAAAACTCTGGATCCATAGCCCAGTTGGGGCCAAAACATCTCGCATCTTCTCTTTGCACCAGAAACGCCACAATGGCGCGATACCCTTCCCGGACTGCCCGGACTAATTCTTCCAAATGCCGTTTCCCCCGAAGTGTGGGCGCATCGGGGAACAAAGCTTTTTGGTTATCCACCAGGGTAACCGATTTACACTCGACTAATAGCTTTTCTCCTTGGCTGGAGTCAAGCAGCGCATCAAACCGGCCCTTCCCGTAAGACGGCTCTCGATTAAGTAAATGGGAACCAGCGGCTGGCGAATCTCTTACAAATAAATCTCGCTTGACCATTTCCAAAAGCAAGAGATTCGGCAATCTACTGTCCACAGAGACCCAGACGCCATAATGGTAAACTAAAAACAGATCAAATGGGGTTTTCCTATTTCCATTGTTATAAGCGTCTTTTGATGCGTTCAGCATTACAGGTGTACCGGGTTTGAGCAGCTCTTTCATGCGCCCCGAATTGGGTACATGACAGGTATAGATGTCTTTTCCCACTTGAACCAGGGCAGAAAAGCGGTTTTCACGTTTTATAAATGCCCCTGGAACCAGGGGAGCGGGAAATCGATAGATCAATGTATCACACCTCACTGTAGAGCTCAAAATATAAGTGATATATATGGCACAGCTGAACATAAGTTGAATAACTGCTCTTATATACCCCCAATTAAAGCAGTGGCTTTCTGTCGCAGTCTTCTTTCACCGCAATTTGTCAATTATATGACCTAACGGATAGAACCTGGTAACGGCGCCGGTCGAATTTAAATCAACCCCATATTATTAAAGATTGATTATATTTAAGTGCGTTATTCAAATGTGCTCTATATTGAGCATATTACAGCAAAATATCCCTTTAGTCAAAAACTCAACCCAGGTTTCCAACCAGGGAGAAGTTTGTTTGCCAGGTAAGATATGGTATAATGTGAAAAGCAGGACAATCACTTTTTCGGGAGGGATGAACATGAAAGTTGATTTTATTGGACACGGGTGTGTACAGCTTTCCGAAAACGCGCACAGGTTGATTTTTGATCCCTTCATTGACGACAATCCAGTAGCCAAAATTTCCTCCGACGAAGTTTCGCCCAACTACATCCTCCTCACCCATTTTCACGACGACCACAAAGGCGACACCTTCAAAATTGCTGAAAAAAATGATGCCCTGGTGATTACCACCGCGGAAATCGCCGGCGCTGTTTCTGAACAGGGGCTGAATGCTCACCCTATGCACGTGGGCGGCACAAAAGAATTTGATTTCGGAAAAGTTAGGGTCACACAGGCCCTTCACGGCTCCGGCATCGATGGTGGCTTGGCATGCGGCTTTGTGGTGGATTTCTATGGCACCAAGGTGTACTATGCCGGAGATACTGGACTCTTCAGCGATATGAAGCTCATTGGTGAATTGGAAGATCTAGATTTGGCAATACTGCCTATCGGAGGAAACTTTACCATGGATTTAAATGATGCTGTGATCGCCACCCAGTACTTAAAAGCCGATCGAGTCCTGCCAATCCATTATAATACCTGGCCTTTAATACCGGCCGATGCTGAAGAATTTAAACAAAAGGTAGAGCAGCAAACAAACAGCCAGTGCATCGTTTTAGAACCAGGGGAGGCCGTTGATTTATAAAAGGGGATGACAATCTGCAGCAAAATTTTAAAAGGGCTAAAAAAATACATGAAGGCACAAAACAGCTTAGATCGAGAAATTTCTGCTGTCTGTGCTCTAATTTTTAATTTCCGCTTTCGAAGGGGAGAAACAATAAGGGCTTTCGCCTGAAAAAGCCTCCCAAAATACCGAAACCCTGCCGAGAAATCATACATCGGCAGGGTTTTTTGGCTTATTCGGAAAGATCCATGCTGCCAGAAAATGTGCAAGTTTCCGGTTTTTATTTCACTCTGACCATCATTCCATACTTGATATCATTCCATAGCCAACTTCATTCTTTTATGCCTTGAAAATCTGCACATTCTTCTGAAGCTTTTATTCTAGAGAAGCCCGTAGGCCTAATTCATACTTCAATGCCTCCATTTCATCGTCTATTTCCATGATCCTGATCAATAAGCTGGTTTTTTCTTCGCCTTCTGCGGATAAAAATCGCTCATACAAAGATTCGCGTTCTTGTTGTAAAATTCTCCAGTGCCTATGTTCCATGTGGTTCCCTCCTTTGATAGATCAGTAGAGTGTTAATGAACTTTTTTGGTGGTTTTAAATAAAAAAATCACAGCAACCTCATTGCATTCAAGCAACCATTTAGCTCCGCCATGATTAAGTGAATCATTTCACTCTTTTGTATTATACCCTAAAAGAACCATGGTGTAAACCCTTTTTTTATAAATTTTTTGATAATTTTGAATTTATTAAAAGCAAAAGTCCCAGCTGCGCTTAAAATCAGGGCAGCTAGAACCTCAGCACAAATAGTTAATTCAACCATTGATGCTAGTAGGTGATCTTTTCCCTCTGATCAGCCGGCAATTTGCTGTCTTCTTTCCATTAAACCACAGGTGGGATCAATTGAGTGGGTTCAGGAATTTCCATATCTAAAAAAACAGGCTCTTTTGCAGAGATGCCCCATTTAAGTGCCGCTTCCAGTTCATCATCACAGGTTAATTTCTTAGCTTTCATCCCCAATCCTTCAGCTATTTTTACAGCGTCTATTTGGTTAAAATCTACAGCAAACTAGTTTCCCCCATAATAAAGATGTTGAATGACCTTAATCATTCATAGCTGTGATTTGGTTCTGTGAAATTCTATGATATTTGAAAAAGTCGTCATGTAATATAGATCCCCTATTCAGGATCGATCTTTGTCTTTGTCCAATTTTTTTATTTATGTTTTTTGGGTATTAAGTTAAATCAAGGGTAGCAAATTAAACGTGTGATGCAATGCTTGAGCGAATATTTCTTTGCTCAAGATCATATCAGCGGACCGATTTTGGAAAAGCTGCGTACACTGTCTGACCGAACGCAGTGAGGGAGTTTTACGCAGCCCAACATCGGGAGCATGGCTACAGCCAGTTCAGAAAGCCATGAGCAAAAGTATTGTACACCAAATACGGAATTTATCCTGATTTAACTTGATCACCATATTATGTTTTCCTTGGTTCGTTCCTTGTTTCTCCATGGTATCAGTTTATAGTGAGTTAAATTGTGATTTGATTCTATTTATTGAAGTCAAGTCGGTTAACGCACATTGATGATTGATAAAAAAATAACTATAATGAAAGGAAGTAGGGCGTAGAGTTTTTAATGTTTCTATTGTGCTCAGCTTATGTTTCCAGAGCTTATATGAAATGTGGAACTTGCCTGTGGTTTGATTTTATGTTTGATTATATGTGTTTTTTAACAGGCCTATAATGTATAATTAAGTGAAAGACCAAAATTGGAAGAGAAGATGGAAGAGAAAAATATAATAACTGTTAAAGGGGTGTGGTTGATGTCATCAAAACCATCAAAAAGGGTTGTTGAAATTACGAGAGATGTGGTAGCGGAAGCCAAAGAAGTCAAAGGAAAATGTTCCGCTGGCATCAAAGAAGGCGATAAAATCGTTATAAGAGGCGCGAACATCAGCCTGGAGGAGTCAGACAATGTTTGTGGTTATGCACTGGCCAATATTATGCCCACTATTTTTGCCGTAAGATTGGGCGTGGACCTGGAAGAATTAGGGCTCAAAGAAAGATTGTGGCAGTGTGTCGATCCCGGTCCTCCTTATACCGAGGGGGGGACAGTTTTATTTGAGGTTTATCCCTTAAAGGAAAATGAATAAAAGAAGACAGGTATCCACCCAGTAAAATGAACCATTTGTATAAAATGAACGATAACTCTATTATTGGAAAGGAGCGTTTCAAATTGCCTAAAGATCCATATCAAAGCAATATGTTAAAATCGAGTCCTTATTACAAGAAGAGCCCTGTGGTAGGTAAAATCGTGGTCGTTTTGAAGGAATACCTGGAAAACAGAGGGTTGGAACTTATTTATCCCAAATCCAGGGTCGTGAATCAACATGAAGTTCATGAGGTGATTATGACGGATGAAGATGTACAACCGGGAAATCAAGTGAATAGGATCGCGTATTTATGCTTTGTTGAGATCACCAGCTCCGGGGTAATCCTCCGCGGCGATGAAGTGCGAGTAAACGGCGAAAGAATTGGTGAAATATGCGGTTACGACGAAGCACACATGCCCAATCATATCAATTTAGTGATTAAAGCAGATAAATTTTTATGCGGCAAAGATTTAGGCCTGCAGTTAAATTCCATTATGGAAATCGTCAAAACCGATTAAGCGCCTCCGTCAATACATTTAAATCAACTAAACATCCTCAAATCGACTAAAAAAACATATAAAAATGGCAGGGGAGACAGGATTTGAACCCGCAACCTTCGGCTTTGGAGGCCGCTGCTCTGCCAATTGAGCTACTCCCCTACC
>CAZARY010000063.1:0-10674 GCA_964487675.1 uncultured Clostridia bacterium
GGTTACAGCCAGCTCAGCAAAGCCATGAGCGAAAGTATTGTAACACCAAATACGGAATTTATCCTGATTTAACTTGATAACCATATATTTGAATTCAGATTTCTATATATTTAATTCAATTCCTGCAAAATTTTACTTGATAAGAGGAAATTCTCGAATAACTTGCACAGCATAGCTCCTAATAACTTCTATCAAGAGCCACACACTTATTGTAGCTACACCGTTTTACAACTCCCTGCATAACAAAAACCCCTAAGCACTTCACTATAAAACCGCTAAATAATCAAAACCCTCCCGTTTTCTAGGGGAGGGTTTTATTGAAGCTTTATTTAAATATTAATCAATGTTCTGAATCGCTCCTATTTCCTAGTTTTGTTAATTAGATATTTGTCCTTTTCTTTTACCATAACAGTTGCCAGAGCAATTAAAGCAATTAAGTTAGGCGCTGCCATGAGGCCGTTCATTGTATCTGCGAAAACCCATACCTGCTCTAAGGCACCCACTGCGCCTAAAATAATCAGTGCGACGAACAGGATTCGATAGGGGACTTTGATTTTGTTGCCAAACAGGTATTCCCAACTTTTTTCCCCGTAGAAAGACCAGGTCAGCATAGTGGTATAAGCAAAAACCATAATGGCTATGGTGACGAAAACACCACCGGGCCCGGGCAAGCCTTTATTAAAGGCTTCAGAAGTTAAAACCGCACCGGTAGCACCGGTTTCCAGAGCGCCAGTTACTATAATGGCCAAAGCAGTCATGGTACCGACTACAATGGTGTCGATAAAAACTTCCCAGATGCCCCACATTCCCTGCCTGGCCGGTGTATTTCTTGCCTGGGCATGGACTATGGAAGCGGCGCCAAGACCGGCTTCATTTGAGAAAATCCCCCTGGCAACACCGAAGCGAAGCGCCATCATAACGGTGGCACCGGCAAAACCTCCAGCAGCGGATGCAGGATTGAAAGCATAATAGAATACACTGCCAATCGCACCGGGTATTGCTGGTGCGTGAAGTAAGATAATAACTAGAGCGCCGACTACGTAGACCACTGTCATAATGGGGACAAGAATTTCGGCCACCTGGGCAATTCTCTTAATCCCGCCCAGGATAACCAGGGCCACTAGAAATGCAGCTATGATTCCTGTAATTACTGTAGCAACACCAAAATCATCTTGAACCGCATGGGCCACAGTGTTAGACTGCACCATATTGCCAATGCCGAGAGCAGCAATACCTGCAAAAAGAGCATAAATTATTGCCAACCATTTCCATCGCTGTCCCAGGCCATTTTGAATATAGTACATAACGCCGCCGTTTACTTCATCCGTTCCTTCTTTTTGCTCTCTAAACTTTACCCCCAATGAGGCTTCGCCAAATTTTGTTGCCATTCCCACTAGGGCAGTGATCCACATCCAAAATAGGGCGCCAGGACCTCCTAGATGTAAAGCGGTGGCCACTCCGGCTATATTGCCTATACCAATTGTCGCTGCCATAGCCGAACTAATTGCCTGGAAGCCAGTTATTGCACCTTCAACATCTGATTTATCTGCTTTTTTAATTCTTTCTAAAATAGTCTCTTTCCATGAATCGCCAAAATGAGTGAACTGAAAAAACCCAAGCCTAATGGTTAAATATAAGCCAGTGCCCACCAATAGAATCAAAAAGGGCGGTCCCCAAACGATGTCATTAATAATCGCATTGAGCTCTAATAAGAATTCCATTGGATCGACCTCCTAAAAGAAAATAATGGTAATACTAGTTATTTATACCAATATCGAACAAAAAAATAAGGGTGAAAAATACAGACGGCGGCAATGCCATAGATCACCTCCTTGTAAATATATCGTTTTAACTATTGACCGACCAGCTTGAATTCCCAATAATGTTTTGAAATTACAAAATATGTAAACTAAATAGAGCTGGACAACCCTGGACATTTTTATAATAGTACGCCTTTTATAAAAAGTCAATCGGGCTTTTGGCCTTTTTATAAAAATTCAATTCTTTCTGAAAATGCTGACATTCATACGAGCAATATTAATTATAAAATTATTCGGAATGTTCACAAATTCCAGTTGAAAAATAATGCAAAAGGTCCGGCGAGCAATGTGAAAGGTTTGTCGCTGGGATGGAGGCATAGTAAACCTAACGAGAAACTATAGCTATTAACTTTAGTCAAATCTTTAGCGATAAAACTCTTACTGACTTGAGTACAAGAGCTCATGACGGGGGAAGTTTACGAGAAAATGTAGCAGAAAGCCACTGATTTAGCTGTGTGGATATATCAAGGTGTATTTGTTTTCCCTGTTAACTCGGTCAGCACGATTTTAAACACAATAGCGGCATCTACAGCTTCTTTAGCCAATCCTCGGGAATAATTGTTGCTTTGCTTATGACTTTCCAAATCTAAATTATCTAAACTTGTATCGGAACTTGTATTGGATAAGCGACCTTTATAATGCTTTGCAATTTGTTCCAACCCGTAAATTTTTTCCCGTCTTCCCTTTACCAGAGATGCTGATCCAAACCCGAGCACTGTTGAGTAGCTGTAAGTCCAGTCACAGGGTTGTTTCTCAGGTACTAACTGCTTTTCTTCTTCAAACTCTAAGCAGACTTTTGGATTATTTAATAAAATATTTTCTTTTTTACCTTCAGGGGAAGAGTGAATATAAATATCTTTCCCATCATACCCAAAACAAATTGGAATCACATAGGGTTGTCCATGATCGACCATGCCTATCCGACAAATTTCGGCGTTCTTTATTACTCTTTTTAGTGCTTTCATATCTGAAAAATTATAAGTTCCAGGGCTCATAGCGGTCTCCCATCTCCTCCCCGTTTATATTTTTTTCTGTGCACAGAAATTCCGCCCATGAGTGCTCTTCCTTGAATGATCACCCGGTTTGGGTTGGAATTGTTGGTAAAGGGATCAGCTTTTTGAGAAGCCTTTCCTGAACCAATGATGCCGCCGGAATTTTGATCTAATAAGTCCATACCTCCTAGGATGCTGGTTCCAGAGCATTCCACATCTATATTTTCTGGAACTTTAATATCGATTCCTCCCATAATTGCTGTTAAATCCAGTAAAACTTCTGGCTCCTTAAAATGTGCCAATCCCAAGTCTAATTCAATGCCCCCCCAAAAAGCCAAATAATTTCCTGATTCCAACTCCCAAGTGCCCTTTGTCCGGTCTAATCCTCCCAATATGGCCAGGTTAGAACTGCCTCGGGTTCTTTTTCCTGCAAAAAAACTGATGCCAAAAAAGATAACCACAAGGGGCCAGAAAAGCTGCCAGAATGGTGTCAAGTCTACATCCCAGATGCCTGTGTTTCGAACTAGAAGTAAGCTTCCCACGGTTAAAAGGAGGACGCCGCTTGCGAATTCGAGAAAAGTCAAACGTCGAGATAGGTTTTTCATTCCCATATAGATTAAAATGATCGGCCACAAACGGAATATATTGGAAACGGGGTAGTCGATTACCGCTAGATTATTTAGCAGCATAACAAGTCCTACTGCTACCACCACTGCCCCAATGACATTTTTAGAATTCATGAACAAAGCCACAATTTCTCAATCCTTTCTCTTTCTAGAATTATATCATCAGCTGCTGACGGAGCCGCCCTGAAGAAGGATGGGAAAAAATAGATTGATCAGCGCTATTAAGGCAATTATACCATTTATCACAAAATTAGCAATCTATTTTGCGTAACTTCTATTCCTCATGGCAGAGTCAACTAAAACCACTACTTTGCTGTAGAAAGATCTTAATTGGTGAGTGGTGATTCAAACTGAATTTTAGAACGGTTAATATTGCAATAATTACCATAAAAATAATAAATTTTTCGCCCTTGTGGTATAATGGAGAGAAACCAACACAAAAATTGCAAAAATAAGCAATTAAATACAGTGACAACTTATGAAATATGGAGGGAGATCATTTGAAGCTGGTGCAAATAAGGGAACGTGTAAAAAAAAGAAACCCTGATTTTATCGGAATTGAAAAAAGAAGTGCGGTTTTTCTTCCGTTAATTAGTGGACACGAGCGGAGTAATCAGGATAATAATATAGATATTCTATTTCAAGTGAGGTCGAAATCCCTAGACATACAACCGGGGGAAATATCTTTGCCCGGGGGGAAAAAAGAAGTAAATGAAACCTACAAACAGACTGCGATAAGGGAAACAAAAGAAGAATTAGGCGTAACTGATTCAAACATTCAATTATATGGCCCTATGGATGCTTTGATTACCCCATATAATTTAATGATTGTGCCTTATATAGGCGAATTAGTGGGGGTTAACCCTGCTCAATTAAATATCAACAAGGCGGAAGTAAATCATATTTTTACTGTGCCTGTGGATTTTTTTGTTCAGAATCCTCCCCGGGAATACACCATGACAGTTTTACCGCACCCAGAGGGAGATTTCCCTTTTCATCTGGTGCCTTATGGCGAGGAATACCCCTTCCGGAAAGGTAAGTATCCCTCTTATTTTTACACTTACAAGCGCTATACGATATGGGGATTTACAGCAAGAATTGTAAAACATTTTATTGAGACAATTTATGTTTAATTTGTCTCTTTAGCCAACTTATTAAACCTAATTTATATTTATCACTGGATTTATGCGTCTAATTATAAAACTGATTTGGGACTGTTTGGGACCTCACTCAAGCATCATTTTTATAAAATTTTTAGCAGGAAATTTCCGTTATAGCAAGAATATGGTATAATAGAACAAACTCAGATATTTAAATTTATTGAAGGAGGAATGGATCATGAAAAAGCTTGTTTTGAGTATCACATTGGTTTTTGTGTTGAGCTTGTTGGTTGTTCCAACTGCTATGGGTTTTCCTGTCAATTTGGATAATGTTCCAGATGGCACTTACACTGGATCGGCGGAAGGGTTCAATGATGCTGTGGTGGTAGCAGTTACAGTTTCCGGCGGTGAAGTAACAAATATCGAAGTTACCGACCACGATGAGACCCCCGATTACTTTGAAGACGGCGTAACTGTAATTGATGATATCCTTGCTGCGCAATCTACTGATGTGGACACGCAAACAGGAGCTACAGCTACTAGCGATGCTATTGTAGCTGCCACCCAAAATGCTCTAGCGGGCGAAGAAGTAGTTGATGAGGAAGAAGAAGTTGATGAAGAGGAAGAGGAAGAGGAAGAAGACCTGCCTGAAACTGGCGGCGGTGTCATCCCTATGCTGCCAGGTATTGGTGGCATTATTGCAGCCGGAGGGGCTTATCTCCTGCTGAAGCGGAAGTAAGCAGTAAATCTTTAGCAAATCATAAGGATTGAGTGTATGAACTAACGGCGGATGGTGTTCTGTACTTATAAACTCAGGGTATCATCTGCTGTTTCCGGGAAAAGGGTGAGTTGGATTGCGAGAGCGCTTTGAAGAAGTGTTAAGACAATTGAAAGAGAAGTCACAAGTCGTTTTGCAGCTAAAAACAAAGGTGAAAGAAAAATGGGAAAATGCTCACTTGCATGCCCGGATAGGTGTTGTGTTGCTGCTGGCCGGGATACTCCTGGCCAGCTTTCCTTATTTCCACAATTTATACTATCAGCACCAACAGCAAAGACAACTAGAAGCGCAAATGGCGCAAATGGAAGAGGCCCAAGAATTAAAAGGTAATAACCTTTCCCAGGATTTTCGGGAAACAGAAGATTATCAGGAAAACCCTTCTATAGATGCTGGAGGTCGAGAAAAGAATCAAAATGATGATCAACCAGGCACATTTGAGCCCGATACCGGTATATTAGAGATCCCCAGTTTAGAACTTCGACAAAAAATTGGTTACGGGGTGGAACTGACTGATTTGCAAGATGGCCCGGGTTTTTACCCGGAGAGCCAAATCCCGGAAACTGGCAACGTTTCTATAGCCGGGCATAGGACCACTTATGGTGCCCCTTTTAGAGAGTTAAATGAGCTGGAGAAAGGAGACCGGATTAAACTTTACTATGGCGATAAAATATACTTTTATAAAGTTGATGATGTTTTTCCCACCCACAGCAAGGACTGGAGCGTTATTGATCCTACATCAGAGCCTGCATTGACTTTAACCACCTGTCACCCTCCGGGCTCAGATGAAAAAAGGTTGATTGTCAGAGCCTACTTGGATGGAGTCGAAGACTAACCTAATTAACCGGGATATGAAATTTGGAACATTTAAATGCAATAGGCAGGATCATAGGACCGGCAGCAGGAAACGTCGGTTTATTTAAAAAACCCGTACTCACTATAGAAAACACGTACTTGCTATTGAAAAAAATCAGGAGATTATGATAAAGTAGTGCTAGCGTTATTGAAAAATTGTAGATTTTTTCTTTTACGCTTTTTTTATCCACACGTTATACCCAACCAGGTATAACGGGCAAAAAATTTCAACCTAATGACTACCTAATGACTACAGAATCTTGATATAAGCTTCGGTTAAAAAAGGAAAATAACAAGGGAGGGGCAATAGGATGAAAATAAACATAGTAAAACAACTGGGCCAATTTCAGCTAAGTTTTAATTTGCAAAGACACACAAAAGCAGAGAATCCGGATCTGGTAATGTTAAAAGGGTCTTCCGGATCTGGCAAAACCACTTTAATGAGATGTATTAGCGGCTTAGATCAACCCGATCGTGGAATTGTAACAATAAACGGGAAGGTTTTTTATGATTCAAATAAAAAAATTAACTTGCCACCCGCCAGAAGAAAAGTCGGGTATTGTTTTCAAAATTATTTGTTGTTTCCTCATCTAACGGTAGAAGAGAATATACTTTTTGGTGTTACTAAGCACGAAAACCAAAAAATGGGTGATAAATGGAAGGGTATGGAAACCATCCAAGAAGGGCTTTCCATTCCCAAGGCGATGATAGGCGTCTACCCACACCATCTATCCGGGGGTGAACAGCAAAGAGTTGCCTTGGCAAGGGCGCTTATGCGGGGAGAAGAACTTCTCCTTTTGGATGAACCGTTCAGCGCCTTGCACAAAACTTTGAGAAACCAAGTATTCGAATTTATATTAGATTGGATCTGTACTTATAATATACCTGCAGTTCTTGTGAGCCATATTGAAGCGGAAGATAACAATAGTCAGGGCCAGATGATCGAAAAAGTTAATGTTCACATGGAAAACGGGAAAAGTTGGGTTCCAGATTCTAAGGAATTTAAAACGCACAAGATGGGTGACAAGGATGTGGGATAATTGGGACAATGAGCATCGAAAGCAAGATTCTCTTGCTAGTAGCAAATATAATAGAAGAGCGCGCGCTAACAAATTCCCGAAAATAGTCATAAAAATGGCGGGTTTTTTCCTATTACTGGTGGTACTTTTGTTGGTTGTGAACCCTCTCAACACAAGTGTCATTTGGGGGGATCAAACAGAAAAAATAACTGTTTACTGTGCGTCTGCTCTTCGGAGACCTGTCCATGATATCGCCTCAAATTTTGAAGCGCAAAAAAATATTGAAGTAGAGACGGTATATGGAAACAGTGGAGAGCTTTTGAGTCAAATACTGTCCAGCAGTGAACCAGGAATATTTATCCCCGGGGATCCTCGGTTTTTAGAGAGTATACCTCAAGAACAGGTTTTGACCACAAAAAAACTGGCTTATCATTATCCTGTTTTTGTGATTAGGAAACCTCTGGCCGATCAATATCCGGATATTGAAAGTGTTCAGGGTCAAGCCCTGGAATTTATTTTGGTGGAACCGGATTTAAGTGCCCTAGGCGACAGCACAGAAATGCTGTTGCAAAACACCAATATAGAAGCCCAAGCAGAAGCACAGTTAAAAGGCGTTGTAAGTACAGCGAGCCAGGTGCCGTTGTATTTAAATATGGGGGTTGGTGACATTGGTATTACCTGGCACAGTAATTATACCATGTATCAGGAACGTTTAGAAATTGTGGATTATCCTCAAAGATATCGCCAGCACATTCCGGTCAAAGGCGCAATTATTATCAATGCTGGTATTGGCAACAAGGAAAGTTTTGAAAACAAAAAATACGGTACAGCACTTTCCCATAAGTTAGCAAAATACGAGAAAATGCTGAAATACATAAATTCCCCGGCTTCGGGTGAGATATTTCAAAGCCACGGATATTTGCTGGAGGCAGGCGGTGATTAAATGAAACGAAATTATTTAAATATAATCTTTACGGTGGTTTTATTTGTTTATACAGGATTTCTCTTTTTTACATACGGGCAGCTTTTTTGGAATTTTAGCAGACATGATTTCTTTTCGATAATATCTGGCGAAGAGATCATCTACTCTGTTCGCTTTAGCTTGTTCACTTCTTTTTCCGCGTTGTTGATTGTGCTTTTGATCGCTGTACCATCGGCTTATATATTATCCAGGGTGGAATTCCCAGGCAAAACGCTTTTGGAATCCCTCCTGTACTTGCCTGTATTTCTTCCACCTCTTGTGAGTGGGCTCGCCCTGGTGCTTCTTTTTTCTGAAGGTCCGGGACAGTTTTTAGAAGCAGCAGGGATCGATGTGTTGTTCAGCACCCCCGGGGTAATTTTAGCCCAGGCTTTTATTGCTGCCCCTCTTGCGGTGCGGGCTTTTCAAACGGCTTTTTATAATGTAGATCACAAGCTGGAGGAAGCAGCCGAAACGTTGGGGGACTTGCCAGGGAGCGTTTTTTTATCGGTCACGCTCCCCTTGGCCTGGAAAGGATTGGTTTCCGGGACTTTATTAGCTTGGGCCCGGGCACTAGGGGAGTTTGGAGCCACCATGATGTTAGCTGGGGCTATAAGAATGCGAACAGAAACGCTGCCGATATCAATTTATCTCAATATGTCACTGGGGGATTTGGAAAGTGCTATAACGGTAGGTATATTAATGTTGGTCATAGCAGTTATCATTTTGGCGGTGTTTCAAATAATTCTGGGCAGCGTAACCCCTCTAAAAAACTTTCCACGGTGACATACTTATATGGCCAACATTGAGAGAAGGCATCACACACAAAATTTTGAAATTTGGCTATTAAGTTAAATCAGGGAAGCAAATTTAATGTGTGTTGCAATGCTTGAGCGAATATTACTTTGCTCAAGATCATACCAGCGGACCAATTTTGGAAAAGCTGCGATACCTGTCTGACCGAACGCAGTGAGGGCGTTTTAACGCAGCCCAAAATCGGGAGCATGGTTACAGCCAGTTCAGCAAAGCCATGAGCGAAAGTATTGTAAGACCAAATACGGAATTTATCCTGATTTTACTTGATAACCATAAAGTAGACTAAACCTGATAGGAGGACTTAAAAAGATTTGAACCATTTTTTGGATACCCCACAGATGGGGCAATAATCAGGGACCCCTTCTTTTGTCGTATGGCCGCATTTTCCGCACACATGAAGTTGCTCTAATGGCAGATCTTTACCATTTTCCACCGCCTTAATAGCTTCCTGGAATAGATATGAATGGTTTTTTTCTGCTTCTAAAGCCCAGTTCATGCTTCGAACGGCATCTTTTTCATTTTGCATTTCCGCCACTGCTTTATATGCAGGGTACATCTCCTGGATTTCAAAATCTTCCCCAGCTTTTGCTCCTTCTAGATTCGTTTTAGTGTCTGCCAAGCCAAACCCTGCCATGGCGGCTACCAAGAAATCACCACTGACATCGTCCATAACTTCAAAATGGTTGCTTGCATGGACTTCTTCTGCAAAAGCTACGCCTTCAAACAAACGGGAAACGTTGGAGTACCCATCTTTTTTTGCTTTTTTTCCCCAGATTTTGTACCGCATATGGGCCTGGCTTTCCCCACCGTAAGCGGATCTAAGATTGCTTGCCGTCATGTTGTTTTCCACGGCGCATCCCTCCTCATTGTATGGATAAGTTTTTGCAGCCGTAAGGATGGTAAAGAAATAAATGCGCACACCAAATAGCTGCAAATATATTTTACAACAGGGCGGCTAAAATTGACAATAAGTGTGAACCAAAAATTATAATGATTATTAATACGTTAAATCTGGAGCTCTGCAACCTGGCTTAATAGTACAGGCGTGATGGTTATTTCTATTACGGCTGCTATCAGCAGAAGGAGAAAAATTGCGGGCATGAGTTGAATTCCTAGAAAAAAATTATTTTTCAATGAGGTACGCCTGTTCATTCCAGAAGGAGGCCTGATAATCTGGCTCCCTATTTTCAGGCCGATGCCTCCGGCTATAAGAATGGCGGGGATCTCAAAAATTCCGTGTGGTACGACGCCAAAAAAATAAAATGGCACGGGGTTGATTCCCTCAAGGGACAAAATAGTGGCCAAAACGCCTAGAGCGCCGCCGTTTATCAGTAGGATAAAAAAAGTAGGGAGGCCGATAAAAATACCGGTTAGGATCATAAGCAGTGCGGTGACAAAGTTATTCCCAAGAAGCATGACAGTTCCCCAAAGGGGCGCGGCGGTAAAAATTTCCCCGCCGATCTGTTCGAGCTCTTGAAAATAGGCCTGGTAGAGTTGTTCAACCTCCTGTGGAAAAAAAGACGTTAGCAAACCTAATAATAAGGTGCTGCCAAAAAATATGACGGTTGAAAAAACCAGCCAAGGTTTATTCTGTTTTAGGGTTAACATGTTTGTTTTCATGAAACCGGTTACGCTCTGCATTCTAATCACCTGCAATTGAAACATAGTAATGATACTGATATAATAATATACAACTTCATAAAAGTAAAGCAC
>CAZARY010000064.1:0-10670 GCA_964487675.1 uncultured Clostridia bacterium
AACACATTGAAAACTTGTCCATAAATGCCCTCAAAAAACTATGCAGCCAGCATCCTAGTCCCGAAATTTTAGAAGCTTTAAGAAATGACAGCAGAAAGGGCGCTGCTCAGCTTGCCAGGCAGTTAGAAAGAAAACTGGAAACGCAACGAAAAATACGTGAACGGTTGGAAGCATTGGTTGTTGAAGATAGAAAATTACTTAATGATGAAGGCGCTGTATCCATTATAGGCGTAGATGAAGTAGGGAGAGGCCCTTTAGCTGGCCCCGTTGTGGCCTGTGCCTTGCTGCAAGATATTAAACTCTTCAACTTGATATATCAACAAGCATTGCATTTGAATGATTCTAAGCAGATGACAGAAAAAGAGCGGAACGAAATTTATTGGACTATTTTCCATAATCACCCCTATTATGCATTTGGCGTGGTATCTAACACAGAGATAGACAAGATTAATATTAAGCATGCAACGGATTTAGCGATAAAAAAAGCTTTGGATAGTTTGTTTTCAGTGATTCGCGAACAGGCTTTGAGTCTGGGTGAATATGTGATTGCAGTGGACGGCAACACTTCACCTAGAAACTTTTCAAGATGTAGAGCAGTTTCTGGTGGGGATGCCAAGTTAGCAGTTATAGCATCTGCTAGCGTCATGGCCAAGGTTTACCGGGATGCGATGATGATGGAGTACGAAAAAATGTATCCGGGGTATAATTTTGCTGGTAAAAATGGTTAGGGGACCAAATAACTTTTACACGGGGTGCGCCATAATGGGCCTACACCAATCCACCGGGAAAGTTTTATTCGGTCATACATATAAACTAAACGGCTGTGAAAAATCTGCAAAAAACTACAGTAGAAGACTCACCGCTTAAGCTGTGGGACTGCGACAAGGATCCAAGATTGTAAAAACATTTTAAAAATGCCTGATGGTCCGAAACGAACTAAAAATCAAAAACAGGAGAAATAAACAGTGGACAATTTTGCTAAAGGTAAATTGGGCGAAAAACTGGCAGCCATCTTTTTAAAAAACAAACAATATCAATTAATGGATAGAAATGTTTACATATCGAGGTTTGGTGAATTAGACCTAGTATACCTTGATAACAGGTCTATGGTTTTTGTGGAAGTTAAAACTAGGACCAATACATCTTTTGGGTCTCCAATTGAATCATTGGACAGTCGAAAACAGCGTCAGCTTGTGAAGCTGGCGCAGCTTTATTTATTTAGAGCAGGTATGTCCTATACCACACCTGTCCGATTCGATATCATAACCGTTCAAGTGGATAAGCATGTTTTTACATGTGAAATTAAACACGTAAAAGATGCAGTGGTGCTTTGAAATTTTTTTGCACAAATTATTAATATGTGTTTGATTCGTTAAACAAATTAGGAAATGAGGTGGTTAAGATATATGTAGCGGTAAAGAGTTGTTTTCTTAATGGCATTGAAGGACAGGTCATTACGGTGGAGACAGATATTTCAATGGGGGTACCTTATTTTGAGATTGTCGGGTTACCCGATGCGTCTGTTAGAGAGGCAAAAGGTAGGGTTCGTGCGGCCATAAACAACAGTGGCTTTGATTTTCTTCCCAGGCGTATTACCATCAACCTTTCTCCGAGTAATGTACCGAAAGGCGGATCACAGCTGGACTTGGCTATTGCCATCAGCATTCTTAAAGCCACAGGGCAAATTCAATCTTTTCTTGGAGATGAAAAGACGGTATATATTGGAGAACTTTCTTTGGATGGCAAAGTAAAGAGAGTTGATGGTTTGCTGTCTATGGGGTTAGTATTATCCGAGCAGGGGTATGAAAATGTGGTTTTTCCCAAGGATAACCTTAAAGAGATAAATATCTTAAATCAAAAATTAAATTTATATCCAGTAGAGTCTATAAATCAGGTGAAAGCGGTGGTGCAAGGGTTGGAAGAATCACCTGTGACAAATGGAATTGGTTGGAATGTGGAGGCAAGGGCTCCTATAGAAGTGTGTCTTGATTTTGGGGACGTCAAAGGCCAGTGGATGGCAAAAAGGGCCCTAGAGATTGCCGTAGCAGGAAAACACAATGTTCTTATGATGGGGCCTCCTGGTACAGGCAAGAGCATGCTTGCTAAACGAATGCCTTCCATCATGCCTGATTTAGATCTGGAGGAAGCATTAGAAGTAACAAAAATTTACAGCGCCTCGGGAGTCTTAAACAGGGCTACTGAAATGGGACTGGTCACATGGCCCCCTGTCAGAACGCCTCATCACAGTACTACGGAAGCGGCGCTAATAGGTGGGGGAAGAATTCCTCAACCTGGAGAAATTAGCCTGGCTCATAAAGGCGTATTGATTTTGGATGAACTTGCAGAATTTAACCCCCGCGTATTGGACTTGCTCAGACAACCTTTAGAAGACGGGCAAGTTGTTATTTGTCGATCTCAAGGTAGGTGTGTTTTTCCCTCCGAGTTTTTGCTGGTTGCCACTTCTAACCCTTGCCCATGCGGTTATCATGGCACACCAGAAAAAGAATGTACGTGTAGTGTTAATCAAGTGCAAAATTATCAGAGTAAAATCAGCGGAGCTTTGTGGGATCGAATTGATTTGCAAGTTGAAGTACCCCTTTTAAAATATGAGGAACTGGCAAGCGGACTAGAAGCTGAATCATCTACAGACATAAAGGAAAGGGTTTTACAAGCCAGGGAGATTCAAGCACAAAGGTTCAACAATAGTGGCAAGCTCAATGCTTTGATGTCCATTAAAGAGCTAAAAAGATACTGTACAATGGAAAATGATGCTCAAAAACTTTTGGAGCGCCTTTTTAATACCTTTAATTTTAGTGCCAGGGGATACGATAAGATCCTAAAGCTTTCTAGAACAATGGCCGATTTAGAATCAAGGGAGGTAATAAGCGTTTCGGATATTGCTGAGGCCAGCGCTTATCGTGGTATGGATAGGAAAAATTGTTTTGATTAGTGCGTTAACACCTCTCATCATGAGAGAGGGGCAGGTTCATTTTTTTCAAAATTTTCACTGGTGTCTTTTAACTGGAACAGCAAGTTACATATTTGGTCTAAATCATAAACAAGGGTCGCTATTTCAATTAATGAACGAATATGCTCTGGCCCCAGGTGGCTTTCCTGCCAGAGGTTGATTCTTTCCTCCAAGCTTTTTCTCAGTTCAGTGATTTCAGCAATTTGACTGGCTATAAGTTCATCTCTATAAGCATCATATTCGAGGAAATTTTCAAGGGCATTTCTTTGGAAGCTTATGGTTAAAAAAAGCAATTCCTGAACGCAGTGCAAGAGATCGTTGTACTGAGCACTTGGATTCTCTATTTTTGACATTCTCTCACACCTTTGCTCTGTGACATATTGAATATCAATAACCCGCTGGGCAATCAACCATAATAATTCTAAGGCCCTTTCGAGTTTATCTATTTCCGTGTCATCGCTGCTCTTATTGCGATAGTAAAAATATCTTTTGTAGCCTCTTTCATTTTTGTACATATTAAAATTGTGTTTTGCTTCATCGTGGAGTTCATAAATTTTTTGGACCAGCTGATTCACATGGTCGGGAGAATAATTTTCACATGTTAAAAAACTGTTAATGACTCTCATCATTAGCATCTCTAGGCTTTCGTTGAGATTTCTTAAACTCTTTTTAACAAAATGAAAATACTGAGGCGGAGAAAAAAGCCAGTTAATGGAGACGGCGACCACAATGCCTAAAAAAGGCAAAATTGTACTGCGGTGCAGTGCGTAGTAAAAAGCGTCATCCATTTCTCCAGCCATAACAATAGCAACTGTGACGCTTGCCAGGGTAATAGCTTCGGTGAGGCCAAATTGAAGACAAATCAAAATAGTAAGAATTACAGCAAAACCTACTAATAGTGGGTTTACCCCCAGGGTGAACATAACAAATAATGAAACAACTGCTCCTATTGCTGTAGCAAGAAGCCGCTCCCAGCCCTTTTTAAAAGAGTCGCTTATGGTCGGTTGCAATGATATAATGGCAGCAACTGCTGCCAAATAAGGAAAGCTAAGCTGGAAATAATCTGCAATTAAAAGCGTTACAGCTACTGCCAGGCCTGTTTTCCATACTCGAGGTCCGATAGCCACTTAATCTCCACCTCTTTAAAAAGAATATTGGGAGTATATATTCGACTAGTTTAATGCGGTTTTCGCGTTACTTATATACTTAAAATATCTTAACACGGAGAACATATAAACTCAAGGGCGCTACATTTTTATTGTTAAATTATTAGCTCCTTTATGTGAGAATGCAAACACTTTTAAGTTTCCATTGTTCTTCAAATGCTTTTGTTGACGGATTAAAAACTTTTAGTGTATACTATTTTAAGGTTTTTTAAATGTTTGCAAATGATACAAAAAATTGCAACACATCAGAGTTTTTTCCTGATTTAACTTGTTTATCCTATTAAAAGGATATCCTAATGAAGAGGAGTTGATGGTTGTGGAATGAAAGTACTTAATGGGGTTGACTTTATTGGATGGCTTAAATCGTCGCCATGTGTCACGCCTGATGACTTATTATGGAAATTCTAAAGAAGCCTGGGAAACGCATCCCAGAGACATAGGAAAAACTTTGGAGTTAGAAGCAGAACGCGTGGCCAGAATAGAAAAGTCAAAAAAGAGCATTGATCTTGATGAATGTGTGGAAAAGCTAGCCATGCTTGGGATTAGCGTGATAGAACGCAAAAACTTTCCCAACTTGCTCAGTGAAATATATGACCCACCGACTTTGCTGTATATCAAAGGCAACCAAGAATTGATTTCCTCTGAAAATTCCCAAAGGAACCTAGCGGTAGTAGGCACTCGAAAAATAAGTGCTTATGGAAATGGGGTTTTAAAACTCATTTTGCCTGGATTAATTGAAGCCGGTTTGACTGTGGTCAGCGGTTTAGCCCAGGGCGTAGATGCCAAGGCCCATAGAATTTGTCTTGAAAATGGCGGGCATACAATCGCGGTGTTGGGAAGTGGGCTCGATGTTATATACCCATCGTGCAATAAAGCGTTGGCAGAAGAAATTGCTGTAAAAGGTCTATTGATTAGCGAATTTTTCCCGGGCACCTTACCCAAAAAATATCATTTCCCCTTGCGAAACAGGATCATTAGCGGTCTTTCTCGGGGAGTACTGGTTATTGAAGCGCCTCAAAAGAGTGGTGCTTTAATCACTGCTATGCAAGCCTTGGATGAAAATCGTGAGGTTTTTGCTGTGCCTGGCAATATCACGAGTCCCAATAGTCAGGGGTGTAATTCTCTACTGGCTGATGGAGCAAAATTGGTCAGCGGCGTGGATGAAATTTTGACAGAAATTGATTTTCCATGTAGGATTCATAGACAAGAGCAAGATGAAGCGCATTTATTTGCCAAAAGAAAAGCGCATTTAAACGCAGAAGAGAAAGCTTTGTTGATCAAAATTCCTTTCAGCCATGAAATTACAATCGATGAATTAATGGAAGGCAAAAAAGAAATTGACAATAAAACCCTTCATTCTTTACTCGTGACCTTGGAATTGGATGGATGGATCCTTCGCCGTCCTGGAGGTTATTTATTGCGACTTAAGTAGTCTTAGTGATATGTGGAGGTGTAAGAATGGCAAAAAACCTGGTGATTGTTGAATCTCCAGCGAAAGCGAAAACCATTAAAAGATACTTAGGAAATAAGTACAAAGTGAAAGCTTCTATGGGTCATTTGATAGACTTACCTAAAAGTCAAATGGGCGTGGAGTTTAACGGTAAATTTAAACCTAAATATATAACCATCCGTGGCAAAGGAAAATATTTATCTGAATTAAAGAAAGAAGCAAAAAAAGCGGACCGTGTTTACTTGGCCGCTGACCCGGATAGAGAAGGGGAAGCCATTAGCTGGCACTTGGTCAGAGCTCTTGGGATTGATGAAAATGCGCAAAATCGGGTAGAATTTCATGAAATTACCAAAAATGCGGTAAAATCTGCCTTTGAAAACCCTAGAGGATTGGCTTGGAACCTGGTTGATGCTCAACAAGCTAGGCGCGTTCTCGATCGGCTGGTAGGGTATAACATCAGCCCAATATTGTGGAAAAAAGTGCGCAAAGGGTTGAGTGCTGGGAGAGTCCAATCAGTAGCCGTCCAGTTGATTTGTGACCGCGAGAAAGAGATTAAAGAGTTTGTTTCTGAAGAATATTGGAGCCTTTTTGTTGATTTTGTGAAAAAGAGTAAGCATTTTGAAGCCCAACTTTGGAAAATAGATGGCAAAAAACCCCATATCCCCGATGAAGACACCATGAGCCAGTTATTAAAAAAGTTGGAGGGCGCCAGCTATAAGATTGATAATATTGAGCAAAAAGAAAGATTTCGAAATCCTGCCCCCCCTTATATAACGAGTACTCTTCAGCAGGACGCTTATCGAAAATTGGGTTTTTCAGCCAAAAAAACCATGCGTGTTGCGCAGCAGCTTTACGAAGGTGTGAACATGTCAGGTGAAGGTCAAGTAGGGCTTATAACATATCTTCGTACGGATTCCACTCGGGTCAGTACCAGTGCCCTGAACAGCGCCAAACATCATATAATTCAATATTACGGCACACAATATCATCCTGGGAAGCCGCGGAGGTTTAAAGGCAAGAAACAGGCGCAGGATGCTCATGAGGCGATCCGGCCCACACGAGTAGATCTGACACCGGAAAAAATTTCAAAGGAGCTCGACAAAGACCAATCCAAGCTTTATACTATGATTTGGAGACGCTTTGTTGCTAGCCAGATGAGTTCTGCCAAGTTTGATACCATGGTGGTTAATATCGTGGCGCGCAGTATGACCTTTAGAACAAAAGGATCGCAATTAAAATTCCCTGGTTTTTACCGCCTGCTGAAGGAAGACTTGGACGAAGATGTTATCCTCCCGGAACTTTCGGAAGGGGAGATTCTAGAGCTAAAAGAATTGCGCCCCAATCAGCATTTCACCCAACCTCCTCCTAGATACAGTGAGGCGACCCTGGTTAAAACACTGGAAAAAGAGGGTGTGGGGCGCCCGAGTACCTACGCCAGTATTATCGATACAATACAAAGCAAAGGATATGTGGTACAGGAAGAAAAAAAGCTACTTCCAACCCAGTTAGGAGAAATTGTGGTAGAGCAATTAAAAAAATTCTTTCCAGATGTGGTTGATGTAGAATTTACTGCCGAAGTAGAAGCGGGGTTAGATAAAATTGAAGAAGGCGAAAAAGATTGGCAAGAATTTTTAAGGGAATTTTATGAACCCTTTAAAAAGCAGGTGGAAAAAGCAGAAGAAGAAATGAAACATGTAGAATTAGAAGAAGAGGTTTCGGACGTAGTGTGTGAAAAATGTGAAGATTATATGGTGATCAAACACGGCCGTTATGGGAAATTCTTAGCGTGTCCAAATTATCCCAACTGTAAAAACACGAAATCGCTGGTAAAGGAATTTGATGCAGCATGCCCGCTATGTCAGGGCAAAATTGTTGAGCGAAAAAGTAAAAAAGGGAAGAAATTTTACGGCTGCAGTAGCTATCCTAATTGTGATTTTGTGAGTTGGCAAAAACCAATAGAAAAGAAGCACTGCCCTCGCTGCAGTACATTTGTGGTTCAAAAAGGCAAAAAAAATAAGTACTTGCAGTGCGCAAATCCTGATTGCGATTATACAGAACAATTGGAAGAAGAACTCTCATCAACAGAAACCCAAAAAAGCAAACAATCCAGGGGGTAATTTGGTTATGTCGATTACGGTGATTGGTGGAGGTCTGGCCGGGTCCGAAGCTGCTTATCAAGCGGCAAAGCTGGGTAACGAGGTAAACTTATATGAAATGAGACCGGAAAAAAAGACGCCTGCTCATAAAACTGAATTTCTTGCAGAGCTTGTCTGTAGTAATAGCTTTAGAGCACAGCCAAAGGAAAACGCAGCTGGGCTTTTAAAGCACGAGCTGCGTAAGCTGGATAGTCTAATTATCCATACAGCGGATGCTGTGAAGGTCCCAGCAGGAGGGGCTTTAGCTGTGGATAGAGAAGCTTTTGCTCAAGAGGTAACCAGGAAACTTCAATCACATCCCCGGATCCACCTTATCCGGGAAGAAGTTACCAAAATAGATTTTAATAGGCCGACCATTGTTGCCACTGGGCCTTTAACATCACATAGCCTGACACAAGCCATCCAAGAAATGACAGGGGCGGAATTCTTATACTTTTATGACGCGGCTGCTCCTATTGTAACTTATGAATCTATTGATAAAGAAAAAGTCTTTTTTGCTTCTAGGTATGATAAAGGATCGCCGGATTATTTAAATTGTCCCATGTCTAAGGAGAATTACATTGCATTTTACAACGCATTGATCCAAGCTGAAAAAGTGCCATTCAGATCTTTTGAAAAAGAAGTGGTTTTTGAAGGGTGCATGCCCATTGAAGAGATGGCTAAACGGGGACAAGACACCTTGCTTTTTGGTCCAATGAAACCCGTGGGATTAACGGAGCCCCAAACAAGGGAGCGCCCCTATGCTGTGGTTCAGCTTAGAAAAGACAACCAGGACGGTACGCTGTATAATATAGTAGGATTTCAGACCCGACTGAAATGGCCTGAGCAAAAAAGGGTGTTTCGCATGATCCCGGGGCTAGAAAGAGCAGAATTTGCTAGATACGGAGTCATGCACCGAAACACTTTTATTAATTCACCACAGCTATTGCAAGCCACCTATCAGGTCAAGCGCAATCCAAATTTATTCTTTGCCGGTCAAATAACAGGGGTGGAAGGTTACGTAGAGTCCACGGCTTCAGGTTTGGCAGCGGGGATAAATGCAGCTCGAATAAGCCAAAATCTTTCTCCCTTACAATTTCCTGAAGAAACAGCAATTGGTGCACTAGCGAAGTATATAGCCAACGCCTCTTATAAAAATTTTCAGCCTATGAATATAAATTTTGGCTTGCTGCCTCCTTTAGAAAAAAAGTATCCCAAAAAGGTTAAGCGTGGAAAAATGGTGGAAAGGGCAGACGAAGCGCTAGATCATTTTATGAGTGAAATTGACACAATTTGTTGATTTTTGTTGAAAGAACAAGCGGAGATGTGGTATTATCCTTGGAAGGGAGTTAGAAGACAAATTGAAAAAAGAATTGCAATATTTTTTCAATTATATGCAATCTGAAAAAAATTTAAGTGAGTTAACGGTTCAAAATTACTCTAGAGACTTGCATCAGGCATGCGATTTTTTTATTAATAATTTTCAGATTGAAAACTGGTGGGAGGTAACCCACAAAGAAATCAGGCATTTTTTGGCTTATTTAAAAAATAGTGGTTATCAAAAAAGTTCAACAGCGAGAAAATTATCAGCCTTGCGTTCCCTATTCAGTTATTTGACTCGAGAAGAAGAACTCAGATCAAACCCCAGTGCTTTGCTTTCTACCCCACGGCAAAAGAGGAAGCTTCCGGGGTTTCTTTCCGTTGAAGAGATGGAAATGCTTTTGAATGCGCCAGGAGAAGATCCATATGGGCTCAGGGATAAAGCCATGTTGGAGTTATTTTATGCCTCAGGGGTTCGTTTAAGCGAATTGTGGGGGTTGAACTTGCATGATATAGATGATAATCAGGGCCAAATGCGGGTGACTGGAAAGGGCAAAAAAGAACGACTTGCTCCATTGGGAAGATTTGCCCTGGCTGCCCTAGAAAGATACATATTAGAGGGAAGACCATGTTTTATAAATCAAAACAAGGAAAGGGGAAAAAAGGATAACCGTGCTTTGTTTTTAAATAAATTCGGCCAAAGAATATCCCAACGAAGTATACGAAGGCGCGTGGACAAGTATGTAAAAGAAGTGGCGGCAGGGTATAATATTACGCCTCATAGTATAAGGCACAGTTTCGCCACGCACTTACTAGATAATGGAGCTGATTTGAGGGCGGTGCAAGAATTGCTGGGGCATGTTAACATTTCTACAACTCAAATTTATACTCATGTGAGCCAGGAAAGGATAAACCAAGTTTATAAGCAATACCACCCTCGGGCTTGATATTTTAAACTTTTCTAAAAGGGAGAAAAAGTATATAAGAAGGTAGGTGGTTGGGTTGCTTCAAGGCACGACGATTGCTGCTTGTAAAAGATCTACTGGTACCGCTTTGGGGGGAGATGGTCAAGTAACCTTGGGCGACAAAACAACTTTCAAGCATACAGCCAATAAAATAAGAAAATTGTACAATGGAAAAGTTTTAGCTGGCTTTGCTGGTTCTGTGGCGGACGCCTTAACGTTATTTGAACGTTTTGAAAAGAAATTGGAACAAGAACGCGGGAATCTGGCCAAAGCTAGTGTAGAGCTTGCTAAGGATTGGCGGTCTGACAAAGTGCTCAGAAGATTGGAAGCCTTGCTATTGGTGGCAAATCTGGACCAGATACTTATTATTTCAGGCAGTGGCGAAGTGATAGAACCGGACGATGAAGTGGCAGCCATTGGTTCAGGTGGGCCCTATGCCCTTTCTGCATTAAAAGTTTTGAATAAACATTCTGATCTATCACACCAGGGAGTCGTTTATGAATCTCTTCTAGCTGCTTCGGACATATGCATATATACCAATTCTTATATCACTATTGAAGAGCTGGTTGGAGATTAAGCTTTACCTTTGGATAAGGGTTAACTAGCACGGCCCAGAATAAAGGTTATCTTTTTTATATTAAAGGTTACGAGGGTATAATTGTAAAA